>JAHEAK010000214.1 GCA_024642805.1 Kofleriaceae bacterium
TGCTCGACAGGGTCAGAAGCTCCTCGTGGCCCTTCTCGTCCACCCAACGCATGATGAAGCGCAACTCGCCCTCGGACTCCTCGATGCGGCAGTTGCCCTCGCGAGGTATGGCACCCTGCTCGTACTCGCAGGTGTCGGTGTCCAGGGTCCAGGTACCGAGGAAGGCATGGTAGAGCGCAGTCGGCATGCATCTACAACCATCGCACGCAGCGCGCTCTGACACTAGAACCTGGGCCAGAGTGTTTTGCGAAGCTCTACTGACACACGTAGGTGCCGAGCTCGTCGCTCTCGCAGACGCCACTGGCGCACGGCACCGAGTCGGGGATACAAGCCGTCGCACAGGTCTCTCGCTGATTGAGAACCGCACAGGTGCGAGGTGCATCGCAGTCGAGGGTGCAATCGGAGACCGGCGGCGTGATGACATTGACGCTCATCGGCTCACAGAGTGGATGACCACGCATGACCTTACCCTGGCCTTCGGAAAAGACGTTGCGGCCAGCGGGTGGCCCACCTTGCAGCCAGAAGGACGAGGTCATGATATTGCGACGAAACTCATCGGTGCACGAAAACTCGTTGTCGCACTGAGGAGTGTCGGCGATCGGATCGTGGTTGGCGCCTTCGCGCTCACTGGTGTGATACAGGCCAAGGAAGTGGCCCATCTCGTGGGCAAGGCTGGAGGCGAGACCATCGGCGTCTAGAACACCCGTGCCATCGGCGTACAGCTCGGTGGAGACCAAGACCGCAGAGGTGCCGCGATTGGCGGCGTAGGGACCAGGCAGACCCATCGAGTAACCGGCTGGGTCGAAGGTCGGGTTGTCAGAACCGCCGATGCGACGAACGAGCATGACATGCAGCGAGTTTTGTCGGGCAGCACCCAACGGGATCGTGCGGGCAAGGACATCGTCGACAATGCTGGTGGCGGAGCCGTCGCCGAGATCGATATCCGGGCTCTGCATGTTGATTCGATAGGTCTGGTAGTCGGCGATCTTGATTCCGACTTGTCGGTAGTTCAGATCGAGCTGCTCGACGATGCGCTCGACCGCCAGGTCGAAGCTCTCCAGGCTGAGCGCGGCGTCGTCGACCAGGAAGTCGACGTGCAGGCCGCAAGTATCCTCTGGCTTGTCCTGGGACATGTAGATCGAAACCTTGATGTCCTCGCCATTGAGGTTTTCGTTGGTAAAGGCATCGCGGCCGCGAATTAGAAGGCTGTAGGTGCCCTCTTCGACCACGGCGCTCGGCTCATTGGGATAGAGCCAGTCGACCAGGCCGGGAATCTCGCGAGCACCACGAGTGGTGTAAGCGGCTTGCTCGATGAGGTCTTTGCCGCTGGGCGTGACGAACTCGGTGAGGTAGTAGAGGCCGCGATCACCACGAACCTCGATGAGCATCGACTGGACCCCAAAGGGCACCTCGAACTCGATGCGCCCCGAAAGACCATTGCTGATCGAGGTCGAGAAGGTGGTGGCGTTGAGATCCTCGCGAATGGTCTCCTCGACCGGCGCGTCGGCGCCGCAGGCACCAACCAAGAGGCCCACGACCAGGGCTGCTCGTAGACCTAGTTGCAACATTCTGCGAATCCTGAGAAACATGTGTCGACCTCGCAGCTCTTGCCGGTCGCGGCACAGTTGCTCTCGTGAAGGGTGCCGCTCGTGCAGTAGCGAAGCGTGTCTCCGACACACTCGCCAACGGCGTCCAGATTGGCGCAAGGGTCGACGTTGTCACAACAGAAGGCGCCGGTTCCGCACTTGTCCACCTGGCAGCTCTTGTTGGTGGGACAGGTGAACTGAACGATGTCGGCGTCCGTCGTGCCTGTGCAGAAGCGAATCGTGTTGGCGTCGGGGCAAATGCCATCGAAGCCGATGGTGGTGCACTCGTTGACCGGAGGCGGCGTGGTCACAGGATCACAACAGCCTGCGCCCGGCATGCATTTGTCGACCTGACAGGTCTTGTTGCCCGAGCATGTCGCATTCTGAATTTGATCTTGGAAGCAGTAGCGAACCGTCTTGTTGTTGCTGCACACGCCGGCAAAGCCAATCTGTGCGCACTCGCTCTCGGGGGTGGTGCCTCCGTCGGTTACCGCGCCACAGCAATAGGCTCCGGTCGCGCAGGTGTCTTCTTCGCAGCGCTGACCGATGGCGGTGCAGTTCTTGGTCTTCACGCCGCTTACTGGATCGCACCACTTGGCGGTGCCGTTCTCGCAGATGCCATTGAAATCGAGAGAGCCGCACTGACCGGCGGGAGGTGGAGTCGCCGCGTCACCACAGCAATAGGCGCCATCGGCACACTGGCCAACACCGCAGGTCATGCCGGCCGACGCACAATCCCAGCTGCGGGTGACGGGTGCGCTGCCGGTGGTGTCGCAATACACGGCGGCTCCTGCGCTGGTACAAAAGCCAGTCTCGCTGATACCGGTGTCGGTACATGCGGAGGCCGCGCCGGATCCAGATCCGGTGTCTTCTTCGTCGAGCTTCTGACAGACCGCGCCGCGCGCCACGTCGAGGATGCAGTTTTGACCAGCGTCTTCACAAGGAACCTTGCGCAAGCGGCCGCGTTCCAGATCGCAGTACACGGCCATGCCGTCCTGACACTCACCTCGGGCGGTCACGCCTTCGCAGCCAGGTGCAGTGCCACTGCCCTCTTTGGGCTCAGGCGGTTCGCGAAAATCGATGGGTCGGGCGTCAGCCGTACCTTGTGGACTCTCGCCGATGGTCGTCGAGCAGCCCGCCAGCAGAACAACTAACAGGGCGTAAAGGCGCATGCTCTAGATAGTAAGCAAGGACGGGTCCACTTGAAAAGGGACGCATTATTGGAGTGTTAAGAGAAATGGGTGGCTGATCTGGGTTCCAGGAAAGGAGGTCGGGATCCCGTAGATGGAGCCTGTAAGCCCATGTGACCTATGTTGGGCCCGGTCGTGACTTCAAGTAAGTCACTGAAATTACGATCGAAGAGCCGCCAGGAAGCGCTCATTCTCCTCTGGCGAGCCGATGGTCACGCGCAGGCAGTCGGCCAGTGGGCCTTCGCCGCCAAAGCAGCGAATCAAGACACCGAGATCACAGAGCTTTTTCCAGAGCCTCTCGCCTCCGCCCTGGCCCTTGGCGCCGACCCGGAAGAGCAGCAGATTGGCCTGACTGGCGAAGACCTTGATACCGGGCTCCCTGCCCAGCTCCACGGCCAGGCGCTCGCGCTCGCTCACCACCTGCGCGCAGTGCTCCCGCAAGACCTCCCGACAGTGATCGAGGACCCATTCGGCGGCGGCCTGGTTGATCGAGGAAATGTTGTAGGGAGCCCTGGCCTTGTCGAGCTCGGCGATGATTTCGGGACGGGCTATGGCGAAGCCAACTCGCAGACCGGCAAGCCCGATCTTCGAGAGCGTCTTCATGATCATCAGATTCGGATAGGCGGAGAGCTTTTCGACGAGCGATCCCGTGGCGTACTCGCCATAGGCCTCATCGGAAACGATCAAAGTGTCGCGGAAGGTGTCAGCGAGCTCGAGGAGCGCGTCGCCTGGCCAGAGCGTTCCGGTGGGATTGTTTGGACGCGCGAAGAAGGCAATGTTCGGTCGCTCTCTTGCCATGACCTCGCGGGTGCTGGCCAGGTCGAGCTCGAACTCATCGGTCAGGAATGAGCTACAGGTATGCAGGCCGTGAGTGCCCGCAAAGAGCTTGAATACAGAGAAACTCGGAGTAGGGAAGAAGATCGAAGCGCGATCTTGCTCATGGCGTGGACGAGCAAAGCAGGTGATCAAGATCTGGATGATCTCGTCGGAGCCATTGCCAAAGAGCAGGGAGGAGCCGCTGCATCCATACTCTCGAGCGAGGCGCTCGCGCAGACCTTCCGCTCCCGGGTCGGGATAGCGATTGAGAGGTACCTTGGCCAGATGCGCAGCCAAGGCCTCGCGCTCTGCACTCGCCAGTTGATAGGGCGACTCGTTGGCGTCGAGTTTGACCTCGATGCCAGGAATGCGCGGCACGTGGTACGCGGCAATCGCGCGCAGCTCGGGCCGCAATCGCTTTAGCAATTCACTCGGCATCGTTGGTGTCTTCCGCGAAGCGCACATCGACGCTGCGCCCATGGCCGTGCAAGCCCTCGACCTCGGCCAGGGTGGTTATCGCCGAGCGCAGCGCGAGCAACTCCGGGCGGCCCAGAGCCATCACAGAGGTGTATTTGAGGAAATCGTAGACACCCAGGGGCGAGGCGAAACGCGCCGCGCCGCCGGTGGGCAACACGTGGTTGGGACCAGCGCTGTAGTCGCCTGCGGCTTCAGGACTGTAGTGACCGACGAAGATGGCACCCGCAGCGCGCACCTTGTCGACCCAGGCCTCGGCCGTGTCCATGGCAAGCTCCAGGTGCTCGGCCGCGTACTCGTTGGCCAGCGCCATGGCTGCATCGATGTCGGCGACGAGCACGCTGACTCCGTAGCTGTCGATGGAGGCGCCGGCGATGTCTCTGCGCGGCAAGTTGGCCAGCTGCTCGGCAAGCGCATCGTCGACGGCATCGAGGAGGATCTTGCAATCGGAGATCAAGATCGCGCGCGCCTCGCGATCGTGCTCGGCCTGGGCGAGCAGATCGGCGGCAATGAAAGTGGGATGCGCACTGCTATCGGCGATGATCAAGACCTCCGAAGGGCCCGCCACCGAATCGATGTCGACCTGGCCAAAGACCTGCCGCTTGGCGGCCGCCACCCACTGGTTGCCCGGCCCGACGATCTTGTCGACGCGCGGCACGCTCTCGGTGCCGAAAGCCAGAGCGGCGATGGCCTGCGCGCCACCTATCTCGAAGACCCGATGGACACCGGCGACCCGCGCCGCGGCAAGGGTCTCATCGGAGGCACCGGGCGTGACCATGATGATCTCATCGACACCGGCAACCTGGGCAGGGATAGCCGTCATGAGCACCGAAGAGGGGTACAGGGCGGTCCCGCCAGGCACGTAGAGGCCGACCCGCTGCAGCGGCGACACGCGCAAGCCGAGCCCGCCGGCCTGTTGGTAGCCCTTTAGCTCTTGCGGCTGGTGGAAGTGGCGAATGCGCTCGGCCGAGAGTTCGAGAGCGGCCAAGACCTGCGGTGAACAGCGATCCATGGCCGCCTGCCAACGCTCCGCACTGATCTCGTAGCTCGCGGCGGTGGGCGATCGTTTGTCGAAGCGCTCGGTGTACTCGCGGAGGGCGGCATCGCCACGCTCGCGCACGGCGGCGATGATGTTGGCCACGTCGCGCTCCGTGTCGCTCTCGGCATCGATGCCGCGATCGCAGATGCGCCGCCAGTCCTCACGACTCGCCGCGCTGCCCCAGACCAGCCGGCGCAGGCCGACTCTCACTTGAACTCCGGCTTTGGGTTGTCGGGATCGAACTCTTCTTGCTCGACCTCTGGCTCGTCTGGACCTTCGGGAAGTGGTCCCTCGAGGGCGCCCGAGCTCAGCTTGGAGGGGTAGCGCTCGCCGTAGGCCTCGATGAGGGCGGTGGGAACCTTTTTGAGGCCACGACCGCCGATCTTGACCACGTGTTTTTTCGCTGGCCAGAACACCCAGTACTCGCTCGGTCCCTCGACCTCGAGTAGGCGCTCGTCGCCCATGACCTTTTCTTTGACCTGGTAGCCCGACTGCTGGGCCATGCGCCTGGCAAAGCCGACCAGTGCGCGCGCCACGCCCTCGTCACTCTCGTAGCGGGTCACGAAGGCATTGACCACATCCTCGTCCTCGATGCGGCCTTTCTTTTCCGACGACTTGCGGGCGTAGGAGGCGGTGTGCGCGACACCGCGGTTCTTGGCTACCCAGACCTCGACGTCGAGGACGCTCTGATAGCGGCGAAATCCCCAGTTGTCGACATCGCGTTCGATGACACCGCGCTTGGGCGGCTTGCCCGGTCCGCCGCATGCGAGCAGCGTCCCAACACACAGGAGGGCCAGCATCCAGGCCAGGGAAGGCCTCTGGGCGTGCGATCTGATCATCGACAAAGGTGTACCACGGAGGAGCTAGACGAATCATGCGCGGAACCCTAGAATGCCGCCCATGTCCAGTTACCTGTTTACTTCTGAATCGGTCACCGAAGGCCACCCTGACAAGCTGTGTGATCAGGTTTCTGATGCCGTGCTCGACGCATACATCGCACAAGATCCAAGCTGTCGCGTTGCTTGCGAGACTCTGACCAAGACCGGTTTTGTGATGCTCGCTGGCGAGGTCACCGCCAACGCAGTGGTCGATCTGCCATCGATCGTTCGTCAAACCGTCAAAGAGATCGGCTACGACTCGAGCGATATGGGCTTCGACTACGCCAGCTGTGGCGTGCAAGTCGCCCTCGAGCAGCAGTCGCCCGACATCGCCCAAGGCGTCGATCGCGGTGATGCCTCCAAGCAAGGTGCTGGCGATCAGGGCCTGATGTTTGGTTACGCCTCCGACGAAACCAAAGAGCTCATGCCTCTGCCGATCATGCTGGCCCACAAGATGGCCGAGCGCCTGGCCAAGGTTCGCAAGAAGAAGACCCAAGGTGTCGACTGGCTGCGCCCAGACGGCAAGACGCAGGTCTCCGTGCGTTACGAGAACCACAAGCCTGTCGGCATCGACGCGGTCGTGCTGTCCACGCAGCATGATCCCTCGGTCAAGCGCAAGGACATCGTCGAGGCCATGCGCGCCCTGGTCATCGATCCCATCCTTCCCAAGAACTTCATCACCAAAGCCACCAAGTTCCACGTCAACCCAACCGGCCGCTTCATCGTTGGCGGTCCCATGGGCGACGCGGGTCTCACCGGTCGCAAGATCATCGTCGACACGTACGGCGGTATGGGGCGCCACGGTGGCGGTGCCTTCTCGGGCAAGGATCCGTCGAAGGTCGATCGCTCGGCCACCTACTACGCGCGCTACATCGCCAAGAACGTGGTTGCCGCGGGCCTCGCCAAGCGTTGCGAAGTGCAGCTGGCCTACGCCATCGGCGTCGCCAAGCCAGTCTCGATGTTGGTCGACACCTTCGGCACGGGCGTCATCTCCGACGAGAAGATCAGCAAGGCCGTCGCACAACTCTTTGATGCACGCCCCGGCATGCTCATCGAGGAGCTCAAGCTCCGCAACCCCATCTACCGTCCTACGGCCGCCTACGGGCACTTTGGCCGCACGGGCTTCAGCTGGGAGGAGACCCCAAAGGTCGCCGCTCTCCAGGCCGCGTGCCCGGTCAGCAATGGCGCCAAAGCCAACGGCGCTGCGACCAATGGCGTCAACGGCGCTGCGAGCCATGGCGTCGACACCAAGTCGACGACCGGCAAGAGCAGCAAGAGCAGCAAGAGCGACAGTTCTGCATCCGTGCAGAACTAGCGCTTCTCGCGCGCGCTAGAGCTTCAAGAAAGGTGTTCGTGGGTAGCCAGGCTGCTCGCGAACACCTTCTTCAATTCCGGACATAACGGCCAAGAGCGCATCTTCGGCGAAGGGTCTGGCAACCACTTGCACTCCGACCGGTAGACCTTCGCTGCCCTCCATGATCTGCCTGACCTTCTTGGCCATGCGATCGCTGCCACCTGAGTAGCCGAGGGTTTCGCTTTCCTGCACGCGTGTCACGGGAACGACGCCGGCCGGAAAGTTCAGCAGGGTCCAGCGGAACATCGCCGCCAGCGAGAGAACGAAATCGCCGCTCGAGCGATGCGCCATGGCTGGAACGACGTGCGGTGGGCACACCAGAGCGTCGAGACCGGCGCGGTTCCAGGCATCGAACTCTTCGAGGCGCAACTCGGTGCGACGCTGGGTCAGCCCCCACAGCTCGGTCACGCTCTTTTCGCCCATGACATCCATGAGCATGGCCAGGCGCGCTTCGCCGAAGGTCTTGAGCAGGCCGCCAAGTCGCCTTCGAAGCGACCTAGGAATTTTTATTAGATTGGTCGAGGCCTTTAGCTGTGGACTGACGTCATCGGATCCAATGGATTGCAGCATCGTGCGCCCGTCATCGGAGCTGAGGGCCGCCAGCCAGGTGGCCAGCACCTCGCGCGACGAAACCGGCCAGTAACTCACAAGCTCAGCGCCGGCTTCTTGCAGAGCGCTGCGAGCTTCCTGCACGGCGCGGCGAATGCTCGCCACGGGTGGCAGGAAGTCGTCGTCATCGACGATACCGACCCGCAGC
>JAHEAK010000215.1:0-1205 GCA_024642805.1 Kofleriaceae bacterium
GCTCAAGAGTTCGGCCAGATGGAGTGCATCGCCCGAACTCTTGAGCTGCAGATCGATTCTCTTGGCCAGCGCCGAGCCTCTAAACTGCGCGACCGCTTGTTGAGTGAGTGCTTCGAGGTCGACGGCTGCCAGATGGATGGGCATGCCGCCGCTCTCCGAGCGAGCGACATCCAACAAGTCATCCACGATGTGGCTCAGCGTCGTGCACGATCCTCGCGCCAGCTCGAGGTACTCGCGTTGCTTGCCGTTGAGTCGCCCCGCATAGTCGCTCAGGGCAATGTCGAGGGCGCCGCTGATGGAGGTGAGTGGCGATCGAAGCTCGTGGCTGACGATGGCAACGAACTCCTGCTGTCGATGGGCCAGTGCGTGCGCCTCTGTAAAATCTCGCAGGACGACCACGACGCCAATGAGGGAGCCGTTCGCTTCGCGGACCGGTGAGACCATGGAGTGGACGCGCTTGTCACCAATACTGAGCTCCTCGCGCAGGAGCTCATTGGAGTCGGGGTTCGCGGCTACCAGGTCGAAGGGGTAGAAACCCAGGCGTTCCTTGAGGTACTGGAGCGTGACGGTCGTCGTGTCGCTGATGTCTAGCAGCCGACGCGCAGCCGGATTGATCAGCACCTCGTCGCGCTCGAGTTCGGTCATGATGAGACCGTCGGCCATCGACTCGACCATGAGGGCCAGGTGTCGGCGCTGCTCGAAACGACGCGTGCGCATGCGACTGATGGCGTCGCTCGTTCGGGCAGCCGTGAGCTCCAAGATGCGTTGCGTGCCCGGATCGAAGCTCGTACCGGGGGCCGCGCTCACCATGAGGACGCCGATGCTGATGCCGCCGTAAACAAGAGGCACATCGAGCGTGGTCACCTTTTGTTCTGCTGTACCGAGCGCGGGCACCGCTTCATCGCTGGCGAGCGGGACGCCACTGTAGATGGGCACGATCTTGCTCTCGTCGAGTCCTCGGCCGGTCAATCGAATGTACAGCTCGATACAGCGGCGCTTGACTTCGACCAGCTGAGCGTTGCTGATGGCGAGCTCGGAGTGCACGTGCAGTAGGGGCGATTCCTTGCGATCGACGAGCAAGATGACGGCCTGCTGAGCCTTGCTGAGCTCGCAAGCGGCGGTGGCGATGGTTCGCAAGGCCGTGCCACGAGAAGGCGCCTCGGCCAGGTCGACGCCCAACGCGCTGAGCACGGAGATAGCCTCAA
>JAHEAK010000215.1:1215-8084 GCA_024642805.1 Kofleriaceae bacterium
CAAAGTAGTATTGGCCGCGGGCTGCCTGTTTGAGGAGCTGCTGACGGGAGAGAAATTGAGCGATGCAGCGCTCGATGGCGACTCGAAGTTCGCCTTCGCCGAGCTCGCTCGAGATGACGCCGTGCAAGCGACCCTCGGCGAGGGCAGCGCTCAGGGCTTGGGACTGCGGCTCCTTGACTAGGGCCAGTCGAGGGCCATCGTCCTCGATGGAGTCGAGGGCGCTGTGCCAGCCCTCACCGAGCAGGTACAGACGCAGGGGCTCTGCGCTGCGGGGCAGGGCGTCTTCCCGGCGGATGCGTGCCTGCCATGTCTGCGCGACATCGTCGGCGAAGCCGCGCAGCAAGACTGTGATCATCGACTCCACCACGAAAGAGTGTAGCCCGACTCACCGTACCGATGCTCAGTGTTCTCTCGAAAAACTTTGCTCGAGCTTGGCGAAGAGGCCGCCACTCGCGAGCAGTTCATCGTAGCTGCCTTGCTCGGCCACGACCCCGTGGGAGAGCACGATGATCTTGTCGGCATTGCGGATGGTACTCAGTCGGTGGGCGATGACCAGGGTTGTTCGGCCCTCCATGAGGACGTCGAGTCCTTGCTCGATCAGCGACTCGGTGTTGGGATCGACGTGCGCGGTGGCCTCGTCCAGAATCAGTATCTCAGGGTCCCGTACCAGCGCCCTCGAAAAGGCGATGAGCTGCCGCTCGCCGGCACTGAGGTTGTCGCCACGATCGGCGACATGGGCCTCGGCGCCACCGGAAATCTTTGCCAAGACCCGTTGGGCGCCAATGTGCTGGAGGGCTGCGTCGACCTCCTCGTCGCTGGCGTCCTGTCGACCCATGCGAACATTCTCGCGAATCGTTCCGGTGAACAGGAAGACATCCTGGTTGACGACGGTGACCCGCTGTCGGAGCTCTTCGGCGGCTATGCCGCGAATGTCACGACCGGCCAGACGAATTCGGCCGGCATCGCTCTCGTAGAGGCGCGCCAATAGCTTGATGAGGGTGCTCTTGCCCGAACCGGTTGCTCCAACGACGGCGACCTTTTGGCCGCTCTCCACGCGCAAGCTCAGCCCTTTGAGGACTTGCTCGCCAGTGCGGTATCCAAAGGAAACCTCATCGAACTCGATGGCGGGTGCGTCGCTAGCGGGCGTCTCCTCTTCACCGCTCGCCAGCGGCGCGTCGTGCTCGGCGGTGTCGAGCAAGCCGACGATGCGCTCGGCGGCCGCCATCGCGCTTTGCATGACAGCGTACTTGGAGCTGAAGTCTTTGATGGGAATGAAGAACTTGTTGACGTATTCGATGAAGGCTACGACCAGGCCAATGGTGATGGCGCCTTCGCCGATGCTTGCACCCGAGTACCAGGCGATACCGGCCGCCGAGCAGATGCCGATGGCTTCGACAATGGCGTACATGCTGGCGTCGGCCAGGATGGAGCCCACATAGGCCTCACGGTATTCGGCGTTGATGACTTCGTATTCGCGAGCGACGGCGCTCTCTCGACAGAAGAGCTGAACCACCTTGATGCCACTGAGATTCTCCTGCACGTGGGTGTTCATGGCGGCCAGTTTGACCCGGATGGCTCGGTAGGAGCTGCGCATGAGCTTGCGAGCGTAGGCGACCAGGACGACGAGCGCCGGAATGGTCACGAAGGTGATGAGTGTCAGCTGCACGCTCAGGTACAGCATCATGGCCACGATCGAGAGCAGGCGAATGACGTCGGCAACCAGGGTGACGACGCCGCTCGAGAACATTTCGTTGATGCTCTCTACGTCGTTGGTCATGCGCGTGAGCAGTCTGCCCACTGGGATCTTGTCGAAGAAGGCCGTTCGGCGGGTGAGCACGTGCTCGAAGGTGGCTAGACGCAGCGTGTGCATGGAACGCTGCCCGACCAGTTGCAGGGCGTAGAGTTGCGCATAACTGAAGGCGGCCTGGAGAAGTACGAAGCCGACGAAGACGCCCGCCAGTGTGCCGAGGCCTTCGCTGACTCGGTGGGCGATGTACACGTCGATGGCGATGGCGAGCAGCAGGGGTTGCGCAAGCTCGAAGACCACGGTGACCGGGATCAAGAAGAGGGCGAGGAGCAGAAGCGCCCAGTGCGGGCGAACGTATTGCCACAGCCGCACCATCAGGCGGCTGTCGTAGGCCTTGCCGAGGATTTCCTCCTCTTGGCGTGGCGCATTGCCAGTATCCGCCGCAGTGGACTTCCTACTCGCCAAGGAGGCCCTCCTTGAGCTGGGTATCGTAGATCTGGGCGTACACTCCCTGTTTGGCAAGGAGCTGGTCATGATCGCCGAGCTCAACCAGCTGTCCCTCGTCGATGACGGCAATCTGATCGGCGCGTCTGACCGCTGCCAGTCGGTGGGAGATCAGAATGCTGGTCCGATCCTTCATTAGCTCCGCCAACGAGCTGAGGATCTCGCGCTCGGTCTCCGCGTCGACGGAGGAGAGCGAGTCGTCAAGAACCAGGATCTTGGGCTCGGTCGCCAGTGCTCTGGCAAGTGCCACGCGTTGTCGCTGGCCACCGGAGAGCGTGATGCCGCGCTCGCCAACCACCGTATCCAGGCCCTGCGGCAAGGCCTCTAGATCGCGACTCAGACCAGCGGCACGAGCAGCGTCCATGATGGCACTGGCATAGCCAGCTTCATCGACAGGGGGCACGGGGCGCCTCTCGACACCGTAGCGAATGTTGTTGCCGATGGAGGTCGAGAAGAGGAAGGCCTCTTGCGGGGCAAAGCCAATCATCGAGCGCAGGCTGTGCAGCGACATCTGGTTGATGTCTTGCCCGTCGATGAAGATGCTCTTGTCTGGGACGCCGTTGAGGCGGGGCAAGGCCGATATGAGACTGCTCTTGCCGGAGCCAGTGCGGCCGACAATGGCGGTCGTGGTGCCGCTCTGGAGCTTTAAACTGAGATTTTTTATGATCGTCTTGTTCGCCAGTGCCACGCTGAGATTGCGCAGTTCGATCTCGCCTCGGACCGATGCAGGTTCGATTGGGGCTGCAGGGCCATCGTGAATCTCGGCCTCGGAATCGAGGATGGCCTGCAAGCGCTCCCAGCTGGCCTTGCCGCGCTGCAAAAGCGAAATCATCCAGCCAAGCGCGAGGGTCGGCCACACCAGCGCCGCTAGGTAGGCGTTGAACTCGATCAGTTGCCCGAGGTTGATGCGACCATCGATGACATGCTGGCCGCCGAGAAAGAGCACGACGACGGTGCCGAGCGCTGCCACGGCACCGAGTGTGGGCACCAGGCGCCCGCGAACACGGGTGAGGATCATGTTTTGATCCATCAAGACTTCGGAGGCGCCGGCGAACTTTTCGAGGCGACTCTTCTCGAGGTTGTAGGACTTGATGATGGCGACGCCACTTAGGTCCTCCTGGATGAGCGAGCTGAGCTTGCCAAGCTGATCCTGAACTCCGCGACTCGCTTTGTAGATTTGCTTGCCAAAGGCCAGGCCCAAAAGAACCATGCTCGGATAGGGCAATAGGGCCCACAGGGTCAGGATGGGATCGACCCGCAGCATGAGAGTGAGCGCCACGGTAAAGAGAAAGGAGGTGTTGACCAGGTTGAGCAGGCCAGGTCCCCACACCGCGCGCACCGTCTGCACGTCGTTGGTCAGGCGAGACATGATGTCGCCGGTCGGGTGCTCCCGGTAGTACTTGGAGTCCAAGGTAAGCAGATGTCGGAAGAGCAGGGCGCGCAGGTCGTACTCCGCCATGCGTGCGGCATTGAACAAGAGCACACGTGAGGCGATGCGCGTCCCCGCTTGCGCGATGGCAATGGCGATCATCCACATGGCCAGGGTCGGCACCAGCTTGTGCGCATTGGCGCCCGTGAGGGCCTCGATGGTGCGGCCAAGCAGTTTGGGAATGGTCAGTGCCAGCGCCGAGGTCGCCAGCAACATGATGCAAGCGAGAATGACGCGGGACCGGTAGGGTCGCAAGAGGGCCCAGGGACTGCGCGGCACGGGGCTCTTGTCGTCCGTCAGGCCCTGGTCGCTCAGGCCTTGGTACTGCGTTGCGTTCAACTGCGCTCTCCGGTCGCTGAAGGTAGCTGTCGCACCGAGCGTGGTCACCCGTCTCAGTGGCGAGAATTGGCTTCACAGGCAATTGCGTAGATCCGGAAATCGCGGCAGCTAACTATTCGAATTCTTGGGCATGGTGCCGTTGTCTGCGGACTGGCCCGCAGTATACATTTCGGTTGGCGAGCGCCCTTGCCAGCTCGCCGAAGGTGGTGCCGAGGCGGGCGCTGCCAACCAAACCTAGGGGACATCAAGATGGCCGAGTTTAGAGAGTACCTTGTCATGCTCAACAGTGATCCGAGCGACGCACAGGCGTTGGCGGAACTGCAGAAGCTCGAAGCAAGCGTGATGGCCAGTCCCGAGGCAAGCTCGGCGTTGGATGAAGCAAGGCAACAACTGCTCGGCAAAGGCGCACTAGAGACCGTCGTCGAACTCTTCGATGTCGAACTCGCGCACGTCGGCGGCGAGAGAGAAGCACAGCTCTGGCTTCGCAAGGGGCAGGTCATATTCGACGATCTGCTCAACGAGAGCTCGGGTCTCGAGTGCATCGGCGAGGCCTTGCGCCTTCGGCCGGAGAACCAGGAAGCAAAGGACCTCTTTCAACACCTAGAGCTGGTCAAGGCCAACTGGCAAGCCATTGTCGACAAGTATCTCCTGGAAGCGGAAGCCACCACCGAAGCGAGTCTTGCCACCAGTCTGTATCGAGCTGCCGCCGAAACCTACGCTCGCTACCAGCCTGATGCGCCAGAGGTCGAGCAGTATTTTCGCAAGGCCCTGGAAATCGATCCGAAGAATCAGCGCGCCGCGATGCAGTTTTGCCGTGTCCTCGACAAGGGCGAGCGTTGGAGTGAGTTGCGCGAGCATTTGCAAAGCTGCGTCGAGCACACCGACAAGGTCGATTTGCGTAACGCCTACTGGGTCCGCCTAGCGGATCTAGCAAACGGGCCGCTCAAAGACCCAGAGCTGGCCGTCGAAGCCATGCGCCATGTCATTTCCGCAGAGCCAGCCAACGCACGCGCCCTCGGGGTTCTGCTCAATCACTACGAGAGCCAAGAGAACTGGGCAGCGGCCGTAACTCTGTACGCCAATGCTCTCAAGGTGCGTCGCCGCGCCGGTAGCCCTGATACCGAAATCGACATGCTCATTCAGATCGGCATGCTGCACTGGAAGCGGCTCGGCGATCAGGAAGCTGCCGAGGAGTACTTTGCACGGCTTCGCAAGCTGGCCCCCGCACATCCCGTGCAGATCGATTTCTATCGCGAGTACTACGTCGCTCGCGACGAGGCCGGCAAGCTCATGCAGCTCTACCGCCAGGCTCTCAAGAGTGTTCCCAAGGAGGACTCGGAGCGCAAGCAGCACCTGATGGTCGAGTTGGCCCAGCTCTCCGAGGGCAGCATGGACAACCCGGAGAAGGCCATCGACAGCTGGAAGAGCATCCTGCGCTCCGATCCAGGCAACACCGAGGCCGTCGAGTCTCTTCGCCGGCTCTATGAGCGAACCGGCAAGTGGAACGCACTCCTCGACCTCATCAAGGAAGACGTCGAGAAGCTGCCAGCCGAGAACAAAGAGGCTCGCATCGAGGGGCTGATGGAGATTGCGGAGATTTACCGCGATCGACTGCATCTCGATGTCATGGTGATCAACACCTACAACAGCATTCTCACCATCGACTCGTCGAATCGCGGTGTGCTGAAGGCTCTCTCCGACAAGTACAAGGAGCTCGGTCGCTGGAACGACCTCATCGCTGTGCTCGGTCGCAAAGCCGAGCTCGATGACGTCGAGACCAAGGAGCGGGTCGCTATTCTCGGTGAGATCGCAGCGCTGTGGATCGACCGCTTTGGCAACTACGCGCAGGCCATCAAACCACTCGAAGAGCTGCTCGACCTCGATCCAGCCAACCTGGATGCGCTCGCGCGTCTCAAAGAAATCTATACCCGCCGACGACAGTGGCGAGCGCTCATCGCTCTGCTCGGCCGCGAAGCGGAAGTTTTGCCACTCGCCGAGAGGCGCGCGCACTTTGCAGACATGGCGCAGCTGGCCGGCCAGAAGCTGGGGGATGCCAGACTCGCGATCAACATTTGGAACCGCGTGCTCGAACTTCCTGGCTCCACCACGGATCCAGATGACATTTCGGCCGATATGCCCGAAGTCTACGATGCCCTCTGTGCGCTCTACGAACGCGAGAAACGCTATCCGGCACTTGCCGAAATTCTGATCCGCAAGCGCATGCTGGCGGTGACACCCGAAGCGGCGATTCCGGTGCTCGAGCGTCTCGGCACGGTGTACGCCGATCGCCTGGATGCTCACGCGCTTGCTGCCACCGTCTACCGGGAGATCCTCGATCTCAACCCAGAGCATCACAAGGCGACCCGAGTCTTGCGCGAGCTCTACGCGGCCGCCCACGACTACGACGCCCTCGAGGCGCTCTACGGCGGCCAGGGACACTGGGACGATCTGGTCGAGACCTACTTCGCCATCTCCGATCGCATGCAGGATCGCGCCGACACGATTCAGCTGATCGAGCGGGCAGGTCGGGTGGCGCAGGAGCACATCGACAATCCCGACAAAGTCATCCGAGTCTACGAGCGTTTGCAGAGCGTCGACGCCACCCACCTCGGTGCGGCACGGGCCCTGGTGCCCTTGTACAGCCAGGCGGGCAAGTGGGCGCGCCTGCTCAGCATCCAGGAAATCATCTACGGTCACACCGCCGAGGAGGACCGGCTTCCGCTCATCGATGATATCCGCCGCCTGTGCGAGCACCAGCTGGGATCGAAGTCCCTGGCCTTCCAATGGACGGCCAAGGCATTTCAGCTGCATCCGGAAGACTCGGAGTTGTTCTCAGAGCTGCGCCGCCTG
>JAHEAK010000862.1 GCA_024642805.1 Kofleriaceae bacterium
TATGTGCTCGACAACGAGCAATGGGCACATGACGTCGAGGTCGAGGACTTTGCCATCTCGAGTCTGCCGGTCACCAATCTCGAGTTCGCCGCCTTTCTGGATGCCGGGGCCTATGCGACTCGATCGCTGTGGGATCGCGACGGCTGGAATTGGCGCCGACGCGCGAAGATCGAGGGTCCTATCTACTGGCAGAAGCGCGCCGGTCAGTGGCACGAGCGCCTCTTTGCCCAGTGGCGACCGATCCGAGACTGGCACCCGGTGTGTCACATCAATTTGCACGAGGCGCGTGCCTACGCGCGCTTCGTTGGCAGGCGCTTGCCGAGCGAAGCCGAGTGGGAGCGCGCGGCCACCTGGGATCCCGAGACGCAGCGCAAGCGGCGTTTTCCCTGGGGGCAGGAGGAGCCCGATGCCGCGCGCGTGCACATGGATCTGGCCGCTGGCAGCACCATCGATGTGCGCGCCAAGCCAGCGGGCGATTCGGCACTCGGCTGTCGACAGATGATCGGCAACGTCTGGGAGTGGACCGATAGCAAGCTAGACGCCTATCCCGGCTTTGCGCCCGGTGTGTACGCCGATTACAGCGCGCCCTACATCGGCAAGAAGCCGGTCTTGCGCGGCGGCGCCTGGACCACGGTGCCCTGGCTGATTCGATCGACCTGGCGCAACTTCTTCATCAAGCACCGGCGCAACATCTTTGCCGGCGTGCGCACCTGCGCGCGCTGAGGCGTGCGGAGCGCCCAGAGCGAGGCCAGGGCTGCGGACCTTGCGTCTGCATGGCCATGCGCGCCGATTCAACGCGCGCCGATTCAACGCGCCGTGCGCTCGCTGCCGATCGAGGCGCTAGATTGTCGTTGAGCCGGAGGGCGGCTTGCCGGCCAGGTAGGCGTCGAAGACCATGCTGACGTTGCGCACCAGCTCAAAGCCCAGATCGGTGAGATCCAGGCGATCGCGGTCGATCTCGACCAGCTCGCTCATGGCCGGCGAGGCCAGGCTTGCTAGCTCGGCCGCAAAGTAGCTACGACTGTCGATGGCAAGGCTTTGGTCCAGGCCATCGAATTCGAGACCGCCGGTGCACATCAAGCGATAGATCACGCTGCGCCGGATGGCGTCGTCTTCGGAGAGCGCGATGCCTCTGGCCACGGGCAGTCGACCGGCCTCGATCTCACTTCGCCACTGGTCGATCTCGCTGAGGTTCTGCCAGTAGGCCTTGCCCGAATCGCTGATGCCCGTGACGCCGCAGGCTAAGAGGGGCCCACCGCGGGCGATGGTGAAGCCCTGGAAGTTTCGATGCAGGGTCTGATCCTCGACCGCTTGCGCCAGTGGATCGCTCGGCAGTGCGAAGTGATCGAAACCGACGCGCTTATAGCCGGCGCCGACCAGTTGCTCGACGGCCGCACACAGGAGCGTGGCGCGCTCGTCGATACCGGGAATGGGTTTGCGTTCGACCAGCTTCTGATGCACGCGCAGCTGCGGGAGGTGGGCATAGCCAAAGAGGGCGATGCGATCGGGGGCCATGGCGATGACGGCATCGAGAGTCTTGGAAAAGGTCTCGGGGCTCTGCCCGGGCAGGCCGTAGATGAGGTCAGCACCGGCACTGGTGAAGCCGGCGGCTCTGGCACCGGCCATCAGCTCGCTGGTCTGCTCGACGCTCTGCATGCGGTGAATGGTCTCTTGCACCTCGGGATCGAAATCCTGCACACCAACGCTCAGGCGCTGATAGCCAAGGGCTGCCAGTGCTCGCACTTGCTCGTCACTGGTGTCGCGCGGGTCGAGCTCGATGCCAAGTAAGCTGTCCTGACGGCGCGGGAAGAGCTCACAGATGCCCTCGGTGAGCAGCTTGAGCGTGTCGATGTCGAGAAAGTTGGGCGAGCCGCCACCGAGGCTAAGCTCGGCGAGCTCGACCTCGCCGATGAGCTCGCGATACAGGCGCAACTCATCGAGCAAGGTCTGCACGTAGGCCAGGCCCTGCCTGCGATCGCGCGTGACCTTGACGTTGCAGCCGCAGTACCAACACAGGCTGCTGCAGAAGGGGATGTGCGCGTAGAGCGAGATGCCTTTGGTGTGCGCCACTTCTCTCTCGGCGCGCAGCTGGGTGCGGGCATCCTCTTCGGTGAAGGTCTCGGTGAAAAAGGGTGCGGCCGGGTAGCTGGTGTAGCGCGGGCCGCGGGTCGCAAGACGCGCCATGGATGCAGGTTGGTCGCTCGAGAAGATCGGCAGTGAAGACAT
>JAHEAK010000863.1 GCA_024642805.1 Kofleriaceae bacterium
GCACGACATCCACCAGCACAGCCATGGCGACAACGACAGTCGTTCCAAGCACCCGGATCATGCGCACTACCACTACGCTGCCATTCGCCGTCGCATCGAGGAGGCGCCGCTTGCGAAAGAAGTCGCAGCGCTGAGTCTGCGCATCTTCGATCGCCTGGCTCGCGCCGAGGCGACTCTGCACGGCACCAGCGTCGATGCTGTCGTCTTTCACGAAGTCGGCGCCATCGACTCGATCGTCGATGTGGTCGGAGCATCCGCTGCCATCTGCTGGCTCGCTCCGCTGTCCATTAGTTGCAGTCCTGTCGCCATGGGGCAGGGCAGCGTCATGTGTGCGCACGGCAAGCTACCCGTTCCCTCACCAGCTGCCTCCGAAATCATGCGCGAGGCCGGAGCACCGATCACCGACGGTGGTATTGCCAAGGAGCTGTGCACGCCCACCGGCGCAACCATCTTGGCCAGCGTGGTCACGACGTGGGCGAGCATGCCCGCGCTCACCCCGATCGCGATCGGTTACGGGGCTGGCGACAGCGATCTTCCCGATCGACCCAACGTGGTGCGCGTTCTTGCCGGGCGCTTGCTCGACCCCGCTCGGGGCTCTGCGTCGGAGGTCATCGAGCTTGAGTCCAATATCGACGACATGAGCCCCGAGCTTTGTGAGCACGTGAGCAATTTGCTGCTGGCCGAGGCGGCTCTCGACGTCTGGTGGAGCGCCATCACCATGAAGAAGGGCCGGCCCGCCTGGACCCTGCATGTGCTCTGTGAAGGGTCGCAGCTCGAGCGTGCCACGCAGCTCATCCTCACCGAAACCAGCGCTATCGGCGTGCGCATGCAGCGCAAGTCCCGGAAGGTGCTAGAGCGCGAGTTTGCCAGCGTAAGCACCGAGTTCGGCCCGATCACGATGAAGATCGCGCGACTCGAGGGCCAAATCGTCAACGCAGCCCCCGAGTACGCCGAGTGCCTGGAACGGGCCCGTGCGGCCGGCGCCCCCCTTAAGTTGGTGATGGCGGCCGCGCAGGCGGCGTGGTTGCGTCCCGACAAACCCTAGGCCGCCTGCTATGGTTGGCTTCGGCTCGTTATGCCCACCCCGTCGCAAATTGCCAGCGCACCCATCTCCGTCATCGGGGAGGAGGCCGAACATCGCCAGGCCGTGGTCGACATGCTGCAAGCTGCCGGTTGTCGCAACCTGCTCTCCGTGCAGGATGCGCGTCTGGCCCGTCCCTCGTTCGTGGTGGTCGTGTGCGGAGCCAAGCGCCTGGAGCTTATCCGCACGTTGCGCAGCGCCCCCTTGCCAGCCGTGATTCAAATCGTGGCCGCCTGCCACCTCGAGGAAGACACCAGCGCGCTGCTCCAGGCCGGGGCTGATGACATCGCTTTCATGGGCACGCCTGCGGCCGTCACCAATGGCCAGATTCGCGCCTGGCGTCGCCGAGCCTTCGAGCAGAATGCATTTCACGAGGCCGAGCGCTTTCAAGATGCCTTGCTGCAAATACGCTCACTGATGGCTGAGCGAGGCGACGGTGCCGACGTGCTTCGCGACATCCTGCTCATGGCTGCCGGCATCCTTGGCTTCGAACGAGCGTCGATGATGGCACACGTCGAGTCCTCCGCTGTTGCCTACGTCTTGGCGGCAACCGACGACCCTGCTCTGCAACAGTTCGAGCTGGCCATCGAAGACTATCCAGAGGTACACGAGGCGATTCGCTTGGGCGAGCCGCTTCTCATCGACGACGTTCGCAGCCACCCGGTGACTGTTGGCATCGCCGAACTCTTGGTCAGCCGCAACGTACTTTCCATCGCGGTCTTCCCCGTGTCGTGGAAGGGGCGTTCCATGGGCGCACTGCTCTTTCGGAAGAGCGGCACAGGCGTCGATTCGCTCAGCCCGCACGCGCAGGCCTTCGCATCACTGATGGCAGCCCAGCTGGCCGCTCAGTTGCGCGACTCAAGCCTCTTTGACCGATTGCGCGATCAAACCCGCCGTCTGACCCGAGCCGGCTACGAGGCAGAGCGGCGCGCGCGCGCGATTGAGTCACTCAACGAGTACTTCGAAGCATCGGGCGAGGGCATCTTTGTCGTCGATCAGAGTGGCAAGCTCATCTACGTCAATGGCACCGCCGAGGTCATCACCGGCTTTGCCAAAGACGCGCTCCTCGGCACCAAGCTGCACCAGCTGCTTCCGAATCAGCAGGCAACTGCCATCGACGATGTGATGGAGGCCGTCTTCG
>JAHEAK010000864.1 GCA_024642805.1 Kofleriaceae bacterium
GCTCTGCGGTGTCGCTGGCTCGCCATTTCGGACCCTGCGAGGCGTACCGATGGGCGAGCGCTTCATTCCGCCGGTCATGCAACTGGGTAAGCGCAGCGCTTGGGCCGTCTCGCAGTTTGGTCGGCGCGTCACCAAGTGGCAGGGCTTGGTGCCACTGATGCAGCGTGCCGGCGTGGTCGCGCCCAGCCTCGACATGGATGTGTTTCGCGCCATCACCAGCGAGTTCGCCAGCCTGGACGTAGAAATCTACTGCGAGACCCTTCGTCAACTGGGCGAGCATGATGCCTACGGCATGCTCGGCGACATTCGCGTGCCGACGCTGCTCATCGCAGGCGACAAGGACATGATGACCCCGCGCGCCGTCTCCGAGCGCATGCAGTCGGAGATTGCCGATTGCCGATTGGTGGTGGTGCCGGGCGGCACGCACTACACACCCGTGGAATTCCCGGAGATGGTCGCCTCCGAGCTCGATCGTTTCTTGCGGCGGGTTGCTGGCTACGAGCCGGCGGCCTATCGACAGAGTTTGTCATGAGCGAAGGCCCGGTCTGTCACGTCTGCGGCGCGGAGGTCTACGACATCGATGTGCGCTGCTCCAAGTGTGGCGCCGCGCTCAGCTCGACCGGCGCGCAACGCATGATCGGCAGCGTCGTCCTTGAGCAATACGAGATCACAGACATTCTCGGCCAGGGCGGCATGAGCGTCGTCTACCAGGGCAAACACAAGCTGACCGGCCAGGAAGTGGCGCTCAAGGTCTTGCCGCCAGAGTTGGCCGCTCATCGGGACGTCAAGAATCGCTTCCTAGAAGAGGGGCGTGCTCTCGCGCAGCTCGACCATCCCAACATCGTTCACCTGTACAACTTCGGTGACGATGGCGACTGCCTGGTGTTGGCGATGCAGTTCGTGCGCGGCGTGACCTGGGAGCGGGTCATCATGGACAAGGGCCAGATGACCTGGCAACGCTCCGCCGAGCTCGCTCGCGATGTGAGCAACGCGCTGGATTACGCGCACGGTCGCGGCATCATTCATCGCGACATGAAGCCCTCCAACGTGTTGCTGCGCGACCTCGACGGCGCAGCAACGGTGATGGATTTCGGCATTGCCAAAATGCAGAGTTCTTCTAAATTGACGGCGACAGGGCAGACGATGGGCACGGTTCGCTACATGTCGCCCGAGCAAGTGCGGGGCAAAGAGGTCGATGAACGCACAGACATCTACTCGCTGGCCATGACCACCTACGAGTCCATCGTCGGTGACACGCCCTTTACGGGCGAGACGCACTTCGAGATCATGACCAAGCACCTCAACGAGGTGCCCGTGCCACCTAGCCAACGAGGTGTCGATATTCCGCCGGCCCTCGAAGCGGTGCTCATGAAAGCCATCGCCAAGCGCCCGGAGGATCGCCAATCGAGCGCACGCGAATTCAAAGAGCAGCTCGAGGCCGTGCTCGCCGGCGCTGGAGTTCGTGGCATTTTGGAGGTCGGCAAGTCGAGCGGCACCCCGCCGGGCAACACCGGCGCCACGCCACTGGATGCCGCCGCCTTCGCGAGAACCATGCAGGCCTCGCGCTCACCGACCTTGGTCACAGGGGCTAAGCGCGGGAAAGGCATGATTCTGCTGGCCTTCGTGGTTGTCTGCGCGGGCACGGCGACCTACGTCTTTACCCGAAAAGCAGCAGACGAGAAGTCCGATGTGGTCGAGCCCGTCAAGGTCGTTGCTAACGAGCCAAGCGCTCCGACGACCGAGCAGGTGCTGGCCGACGCCTTCCAACTGCCGGGGCTGAGCTTTTCGGTGGATAAGAGTTTCACCGATGACGCGCTTCGCATTCTATCTGTGGATGCGGTCGACACCGAGGAGCTGCGCGCAGTGGTGCGCACGGCACGAGTCGCCTACCAAGAACTAGGCGCGGAAGAGGGCTGGGCCCCTGAGCGGGAAACCTTGCCCTTGAGCCTTGTCATCGTCCCGCCATCGGTACTGTGTAATCCCCAGCTCTACGAGAGCCAGGAGGCGCCCGAGCGCTGCCAGGAGCACGACGCGTGGTATCGACCTCGCGAGCACTCCCTTTACCTTGCCAAGCGCAAAGAGGGATCGATGGCGGAGCAAATTGGCTATTGGGTCGCCGTTGCGACGTGCATCCACAGCGGCATCGCGGACTGCGCCGACGTCATTGCGAGCAAACTGGGGCAGTAGAGGGCAAAGCCGCCGGGCGGCGTCCTTTGTCGG
>JAHEAK010000865.1 GCA_024642805.1 Kofleriaceae bacterium
GCCGCCGCTACCGCTTTCGCCTCGGCCTCCTCGGCCGCCTCCGCCTCCGCCTCCGCCTCCGCCTCCGCCTTCACCGCGGCCGCCTCGACCGCGGCCTCCGCCTCCGCCTCCTCCGCCTCCGCCTCCGCCTCTTCGTTGCTCGGGCGCTTGGACTCTACCGGGATTCTGTCGTCGCTGGTCGAGGGCGCGCAGCAAAGGACCGCTCACCAGGCCGGAAAGCGCTCCAAAAAGGGCGTGCACGGCCAGGCCGGGCAGGAGCAGGGCATAGACCAGACCCGGGGCCTGGACGCTGAGCGCTATCACGGTGATCGTGGCAAAGCGACCGAGGGCGATGATGACGCCGAAGAAGGCCCAGGCGAACTTGCTATTGCGGGCGTGCGCGACCCGCAAGAAGGGCAAGAGCACATCGACGAGCACGCCCGGGCTCACGTGCTTGGCGATCTCGAAGAGACCCCAGCGACCGTCGCCGAGCAGAAAGGCCGCGCTGCCGAAGGTGAGACCGGTCATGGTGGCACCCACGCGCGAGCGGGTCATGAAGCCTGCGACGATGTACAGGGGGATCAAGATGACGCCCTTGTGACCGGGCGCGAAGGGCAGACCAGGCAAGAGCTTGAGCGCCTTGATGCCGAGCATGGTCAGGGCGATTCCTGAGATGACCGCGACGTCGCGGATGAATTCTTTTTTCGATTTGCCATCGTCGCTGGCCATGACGTGGGACTCGACCCGCGCGACATGACCGAGCAAGGCATCGGCGAGCACACCGACATCACCTCGTGAGAGGCGCTTGATGCCGGCCCAAAAACCGCTGGCGCTCTTGCCGCCGCCCTTGCCATCGCCACGGCCACCGCCCTGACCGTCGCCGCCGCGCTTGTCCTCGCCGCCGCTGCCGAGCAAGCTGAGAGTGGCATCCAGGGCCAGCGCCGCCATGCGCGGCATGCCCAGGCCCGCCAGGCCCGCGGCGAGCGCCTTGGGATCGCCGGCGCGGGCGACATGCGAGGCCAGAACAACTCCTATGATGCGCAAGACCATGGTGAGACCGACCATGACGCCATGCATGTTGATCTCGAGGTGATAGCCCCACAGGAGGGACAGATTGCGCCAGCGATCGCTCTCGGGGCTCTCGCTGACTAGCGCGTAGGCGATCAAGATGACCGCGCAGAAGAGGAAGAGCTTGCGCAGCTGCAGGAGGAGGGCGCGCGGGCCAAGGCCAAGGGCCAGCCACAAGAGCAGCTGCACGCCCGCGACCGCGCCGACGGCGGCAATCCAGGGCAGGAAGAAGACGCCGACCGCGATGACAATCAGGTAGAGCGCGCGCAGACGCGGGTCGATAGCTGGTGCTGGCTGTTTGTCGCTCATGGCGATGGCTCCGCTTTGGCAAAATCGACGGGAGCCGAGAGCGCCAAGTGCACGGCCGCGTCGATATCGGTTGCGGCCAGTCCGCGCCAGTAGATGGTCCAATCGGCGGTGCGAAAGAGTCCATCGCACTGTGCCGCGTACCAGGGGCTAATCAGATTGTCGGGTCGTGAGCGCCAGAAGAAGCGCGAGTGGTCTTCGCACATCGCGCGCCACAGGTCGCCGCCCACGCCCTCACCCTGGGCGCGAAGGTCGACGGCGAACTTGCTGAGATAGGGGGCCAGGGAGGAGGCCTCGAGCACGGCCACGCCCTGATAGTCGGCGGCCAGATAGATGCCGAGCAGCTCGCGCTGATACAGATCGGGTGAGGGTGGGTTGCCGAATGCGGAGTGCAAGAGCTTGGCAAGCTCGCCGCGATCGAGATCTTGATAGCTGTGCAGTCGTCGCACCTCGGTGCCACGCCGAAGCAAGGTGCCTGCGCCCTTCACCGTGAAGAGCTCACGCAACAGATCTTGCGACGAAGTTACCGACACACTGAAGGCATGCTCGCAGGCGGCGTAGTGTTGGCAAATCTCGCGCAGCATCGCCAGCTGCTCGGCGGGCAAGGCCTGTCCTTGCAAGAGGCCATCGAGATCGGTGCGCATGTTGATTAGCGATCGCACCCTTTCGCCTTCGGGTTGCAGACCACTCTGGCTGATGAGGTAGATGACTTTGCGCGAGCGCAAGGTTTTGATGAGGTGGGTGCGCTCTTGGCCGCTTGTGGCCAGGAAGAGCGGCAGCGCCCCCCGGGCGGTGATCTGGGCCGCGTTCTGGTCCGCGTTCTGGGCCCCGTTCTGGTCCGCGTTCTGGTCCGCGTTCTGGGCC
>JAHEAK010000216.1 GCA_024642805.1 Kofleriaceae bacterium
TCTTCAGCACCACCATCACCGGATAGAGCACCAAACAGGTCAAGGCGCTGATGCCGAGATACACGAAGAGCTGGCGAGAGGCGCGTGGTTGTGAGCGGCTCATTGGCTGTCCTTCTTGGCCAGGCGCGAGCCGACGATGGTCCACAGCACCAGTATGAGGAAGATGATGGTGGCGTACGCGGCGGCCAGTCCGTAGCGCTCTCCGCGCTCGAAGGCCCAGCGATAGGCTTCGGTGACCAGGATGTCGGTGCCGCCACCAGGTCGTCCATCGGAGACCAGGTAAATGACGTTGAACATGTTGAAGGTCCAGATGGCGCCCAGTGCAATCGCTGGCAGCATGGCAGGCAAGAGGTGCGGCATCGTGATGTGGCGAAAGCGCTGCCACGGACTGGCGCCGTCGATCTCGGCAGCCTCGTACATGTCGCTGGGAATCGACTCCAGGGCGCCTAGGGCCACGACCATCATGAAGGGAAAGCCGAGCCAGGTGTTGGTGACGACATTGGCGGTAAAGGCTGTCGACCACTCGGAGAACCAACTCACCTTGTCGATGCCAAGCGCGGATAGAACGGCGTTGACGGCCCCGTACTCGCCTTGAAACATGCCCTTCCAGATGAGCGCGGTAATGTAGTTGGGGATGGCCCAGGGCAAGATGAGGAGCATGCGAAAGCCGTGACGACCCTTGAGCCAGCGCTGGCGCAAGACCAGGGCCAGGCCAACGCCAATGCTCACGTGCAAGACGACGTTGACCGCCGTCCACGCCACGGTGACGCCAAGGGTGAACCAGAAGTTTAGTGGGTCAGAGAGCGAGCGCCCGCCGCCGCTGAGGATTTGCACAAAGTTGTCGATGCCAACGAAGGTCCAGTTGTTGTCGTGGTTGTTGTAAAAACCCAGGGCCAGTCCAACCGCGAATGGGATGGCAACCAGCACGAACATGGCCGCCGCCGTTGGCGTGAGGAAGGCGTAGGCAATACCGCCGGTGCGCAGCTCCTTGCCGATGCGGCGAATCGAACCTCGCCTGTCGGCCCAGGCAACGAAGACGGCCAGGGCGAAGACGACCATGGCTAGCCCGAATCCGCTCCACAGATAGGTGGGAACCGCCAGGCCGCTGGCGCCAAGGGCAAGGCCTAGGCTGCGCGCGGGCCCACCCACGAGCGTGCCGGCCGCTGCCACCAGCGCGCCCATGACCAGAAGGCCGAGCACCACCAAATAAGGAAATGGCTCGGGTCCTTTGGGCGGAATGGTCAGCGCGATAGCTACGCCGCCATCCCTTGGTTCCGCGGCTAAGACATAGTCTGTTCCTTGGACAAACTCGACGAAGGCGCCATTTTTGTCGGCTCGATTGGCGGCGTCGTAGAAGAGCTTGTCGTGCTCGCCGGCGGCGCTGCCTCCTAGCCGCCGGCCGTCGATCTGCCGCTCGCGCAGGAACGAGTAGGTCTGGGAGCGCTTGGCAGGCGAGACCATGGCTGCCATGACAACGTCATCGACAGGCGTTCGTCCTTCGGCGACATCCTTGGCAGCGTGACGCGCACGTGCTTCTTCGCGGCTCGTGAAGGCGTGATTGCGATAGCTGACAAAGGCGGCCACAGCCACGATGCCGGTCAAACACGCGCCCACGACATAGGCGTGCCACCAGTCGCGCCTCACGGTTGACTACCCTGCGAATAGCTCTGGATTTCCGACTCGGCGGAGCGCAGCGCATCGGCCACGTCCTGGTCTTGATCGATGACCTTGAGCAGCGCGGTTTGATAGGGCGTCCACACCGAGCGCATGGCTGGGGCCGCCGACATGGGCACGGAGGAATCGAGTTGAGCCCGGAAGGCCATGAGCGCGGCATCGGAAGCCAGCTCGACATCCTCGTAGGCGGCTCGATTGGGGACGACTTGGCGCGCCGACTTGGCTCGGCGAATCGCAGCTGCATCGCGGGTGAGGAGCTCGATCGCGCGAAAGGCCTTGTCCTTGTCGGTCGCGCGCGATGACATCAGCACCCCTTCGACACCGAGGAAGGGCTTGGCGGGCAGGCCCGTCGCGGAGACGGCCGGCAAGGTAGTCACGGACCAAGGGACGCCATCGTTGATGTCGTGTTGGAACCATGGGCCGGAAATGGCCATCGCCGCCTTGCCCTCATTGAAGAGGGTGGCGACCATGCGACCGTCGACACCGCCGGGCACGATGCCATCGCGATCCAGCTTGCGCGCAAACTCGAGAGCGGCGACGGCCTCAGGCGTTGCGACACTCTGCCTGCCCTCTGCGGTGAAGAGCGAGCCGCCAAAGCCGTGCAGCCAGCTGGCGTGCGGATAGAGGTTGGTGTTCTCGTAGACCAGGGGATAGCCGCTAAAGTCGCCGGCGTAGCGCTCCTTCATGGCAAAGAGCTGGTCGGTCTCGGTGGGTGGCTCCTTGACGAGATCCGTGCGGTAGAAGAGGGCGACTGACTTCACCGCCAGTGGCAGGCCGTAGAGGGAGTCATCGTAGCTGAGAGCGGAAATCGCTTCGAAGGCGAAGCGGTCTGCGATCGCAGAGTCGACGTAATACTCGAGTGGCTCGATGAGATGGTTTGCTTTCCAGTGGCCGATGCGATCGTGGGCGAAGATGAAGATGTCGGGGCCGTTGCCGTTGGGAATGGCGGCCGTGAGCTTGTCAGCGAAGGCTTCGTAGGGAACGGCGACCAGGCGAATCTCGATGCCCTGCTCGCGCTGGATATCGGCAACCGCAGCTTCCAAAGCCTCCAGCTCTGCACCGCTATAGGCGTGCCAGAGCAACACGCTGTTGCCACGATCGAGTCGTCCACACCCAACCGCCAGCAGCAAGAGCGCGACGCACAGTATGCTCAGCCTGCGAATCACACGCGACTTTCCGAAGTGGCGTCGAAGAGATGCAGCTTGTCCTGCGGCAGGAAGAGGCGCAGATTTTCGCCCTCGACAGCTGGCGTATGGGCGTCGGTTCGCACGGTGATTTGCCCGGCCGCCGACTCAAGATGCAGCAGCACTTCGGCGCCGAGAATCTCCTTGAACTGCAAGTTGGCCTGCATGCTGGGTTGATCGTCGCGGCCGTGCAGGAGGATCGACTCGGGGCGGATGCCAATGGTCAGGCTCTCGTGATCACCAAGTTCCGAAGGCAGGGACAGCGCAAAGCCCTCGCCCTGGGCCTGGCGAGTGCCTGCGGAGTCGACGACTTTGGCGGGCAAGAAGTTCATGGCTGGCGTTCCGAAGAAGCCAGCTACGAAACGATTGGCGGGATTGTCGTAGACCTCGATCGGCGAGCCAACCTGTTGCACCAGACCATCGCGAAGCACGACGATGCGATCGGCCAGGGTCATGGCCTCGATCTGATCGTGGGTTACGTAGAGCGAGCTGGTGCCGACGCTCTGACTGTGAATGCGGGCAATCTCCTTGCGCATCTCGCCGCGCAGCTTGGCGTCGAGGTTGCTGAGAGGTTCATCGAAGAGAAAGACCTTGGGTTGACGCACAACCGCTCGACCAATGGCCACGCGCTGTCGCTGTCCACCGGAGAGCGCCTTGGGTTTGCGATCGAGGTAGCTCTCAATGCTCAGCGAGGCGGCGACTGCTTGCACGCGCTCGCGAATCTCTTTCTCGGTGCGCTTCTGAATACGCAGGGCGAAGGCGAGGTTGTCGAAGACGGTCATGTGCGGATAGAGCGCGTAGCTCTGAAAGACCATGGCGATGTCGCGATCCGCCGGCGGCACACGGGTGACGTTGGTGTCGTCGATAAAGACGCTGCCGCTGCTGGCGTCTTCGAGGCCGGCGACGATGCGCAAGGTGGTCGACTTGCCACAACCGGAAGGACCGACGAGCACCGCCAGTTCGCCGCTGGGAATCACCAGATCCAGGCTCTCGAGCGCAGGTTTAGCGACGCCCTCGTAGCTCTTGCTCACGCCGACCAATCGAACTTCACTCATCGCGGCCCTATGTAAGCAAGGCAGCGGCCATCAGCTAAGTATCTGAAAGTTATTCGCTGCGATCCCCGGCCGGGCCTCGGACGTTGCGAAGCGCACGTTGCCTTACGCAACGTGTCTCGACAGCGGCCGACCTTCGGGTGCATGAATGGGCCATGCCCTTCGCACAACGCTTCTTGCTGGCCGCCGCGCTGCTCGTGCTTGTGGGCTGCTCCAAGACCATCGACGACGGCGGCTCGGATCACGTGGATTTTTCAAATCCCAAGCGAGTGGTGTCTTCGATCTTCTTCGCCGCCCGCACGGGGCGCGCTTCGCATCTGGCCAGTCTCTGCGATCCCGAGGGCAGCGCCAACCAGTACGCAAAACGCATCTGCCATCTGCAAGTGGGTGATGCCGACTGGGCTTCCTTCGTGGAGAATTTTGCCGAGGGAACTCTGACCGGCGAGCCCCGCATCACTGGCGATCGCGCGATGATCAATTTCGCGTTTGGCAAGAGCGGCAACGAGTCAGAAACCATGGAGTTGGTGCGTCGCGATGGGCGCTGGTTCCTTGTCGCGTTTTAGACCCTGGGCCCGCATCAGCCTGCTCTTTACACTCGCGGGGCTGCTCGCTTCGCGCATGGGCTTGCTGGTACACGAGTTCGTCGGTCACGGCGGCAGCGCCTGGCTCTTCGGCGGCACGGTCACGCACTGGCGACTCTTTCTCTTTGGTGGGGGATGGATTCAGTACGAGCGTGCTCCCTGGTACTCGCTCGCGGAGCAACAGGTCATCGCGCTCGCCGGCGTGAGTTTGCAGGCCCTGGTCGCCGCGCTCTTGTGGTGGCGAAGTCGACGCGTGCTGCGGCGCGCATCATCTGGGGCCGCGACACCTGGCGCCGCGCTGCAAGCGAGACTCTTTGGCATCGTGGCCAGGCTTTTGTGGGCGCACGGCTGCTTGTACATCCTCTTCGGAACCCACTACGGTTTTGGCGACGGCCGACTCTTGCACGAGGCGCTCTCCGCTCCTGCACGGCTGCTCGTGCTAGGGCCCTTGGCCTTGGCGCTGACCTATTCGAGTTACGGGCTGGCGCGTGAGGCCATGCTGCTGGCGGCCGATCTCGAGCTGGGCTACCGGGCGCAGCGCATCGTGCGTGCGGGCCTGGCGATCGTGGTGGCGGCGTCACTGCACTACGGACTCTTCTGGGTGGAAGCGCAGACAGTCGATCCGGATCAGACCTACGCAGCCATCATGGAGCAAGAGCTATCTCGTAAGCTGGCGGCGCACATGGCTCGATTGGCTCGCCTGCAAGAGGAGCAGGGGCAGGTCTGGGAAGCGCAGCAACAAGAGCTCGAGCGGGCGTCCTACATCAGGAGCCACAAGCCCTTTCCCTTGCGCCCGATGGTCTACCTCGCATGCGCGCTCGCAGCCATCCTTGGTGCGCTGCGCTTTGCCAGCGCGCCGGCATCGGGCTCCCCGGGATGGAATCGGCAAACAGCATGGGCGGCCGCCCTGCGCCTCTTCCTGCTCCTATGCGCCATCGCAACCATCAACGCCTTAGGTTGAAAGGCCAGGGGCGCTTGCTGTGGCGAATGCTCGAGTGTGGCCGGCCCACCAATAAAAGGTGTCCCTAGGGCAGGGGCCACACAAGCACGGTGCGATCGCGACTCGCCGAGGCCACCGTCTTGCCATCTGCCGAGACGGCCAGGTCGTTAATGACACCATCGTGGCCGGCGTAACGCGCCAGCTCCTTGCCGCTTGGGAGTTCCCAGACCTTGACGATCTCATCGTTGCCCCCGGAGACCAGGCGCAGGCCATTGGGGCTGAAGGTCAGTGCTCGAACGGTTCCGTCGTGCCCTGGCAGCGCGGCTAGCTGCGACCAGTCTTCCGTGTTCCACAAGTAGATCTTGTGAGAATCACCACCGGTCGCCAGGCTTCTGCCATCGGGAGAGAATCGCACGGCGAAGTTTGCCTGGGTATCACCGGGATTGATCGTCGCCAGCTCTTTGCCACTTTGAAAGTCGAGGACGCGCACCAGGCGATCGCTTCCGGCGATGGCTAGCATCTTGCCGTCAAAGCTCAGGTCCAGGTCGTAGATCGCCGAGTAGCCCTGACGATCGTGCGCCTGGATCTTGTTGCCAGTCTGCAAGTCCCACGACCACACGCGACCAATCTGATCGCCGGTGATGGCTCGACTTTCGTCCTTGCTGATGACGAAGCGATTGACCGCGCCGCCGACGCTCTCGAAGACGACGCTGTCATCGCCGTTCTGCCAGTTCCATCGCCGTAGAGTGGCATCGACGCCTGCACTGAAGACGGTCGCCCCGTCCTTGGAAAAGTGCGCGTCATTGACCGAGCCTGCCTCGGTCTCGACGATGGCAATGCCCTTGTACGTGGCCGCGTCCCACACCCGTACCGAGCGGTCTTCGCCACTAGTCACAAGGTGCTTGCCATCGGGGGCAAACTCGACGGAGGTGACGGCTTTGGAGTGCCTCTGCGGCTCGAGCAGGGGCGCACCGGTGTTGGCATTCCAGAGCCACCAGCGACCTGCCTCGGAGCCGCGGGCGTTGGCGTACTCGCTCCACGACACCATGAGCGCACCGTCAGGCGACATGGTCATCAGCTGGGCATCCAGGCCTTCGACACCGGTCATCTCTTCGAGAAGTTCGCTGGTGCGTGGATCCCAGATCCGAAACCAGGAGTCGCCGCCAGAGGAGTAGATCTTGCCGTCGTCTGGCGTGAAGGCCAGGCTGGTGACCAGCCGGGTGTGTCCCTGAATCTCGATGGGCGCCTCGGGTGAGGGCTGGCCCCAAATGCGAATGACTTCATCTTCACCGGCGAAGGCGAAGAGAGTTCCTTTGTGCGAGAGAGCGACCGCGTGGATGGCCTTCTCGCCACTGCCGAGCTTGGTGGCCTTGTCGTCGCCAACCTTCATGACGAAGGCATCGCCGTCCTCGGTTCCGATGCCAAGCCAACCGGATTCCGAGCAGGCGAAAGCGCTGGCATCTTTCCAGCCACCGGCGACTCGCTTCGGGGCTCCGGCGGAGAGCGTCCAGGTCACCACCTCATGACTCGTCAAGCCGGCGAAGTGCGTGGCATCGAGAAAGCACATGCCGACCAGCGGAGCGGGCGTCTTGACCTTGGCCGAGTCCTCGCCGGTGGCGAGGTCGTAGAGCTGTACTTCGGTGTTGTCCTCATTGGAAGCAGCCAGGTACTTGCCATCCGGGGACACGCTGAGCAGGTCGCCGGGGGCTTTGTGGGCCAAGAGCTCGCCACGGCTGACATCGGTGAGGTTCCAGATTTGAAAGCCTCCTTTGTGCGTGGAGATGATCTGGCTGCCACTGGCAGTGAAGACCATGTTGCGAATGTCGCGATCGACCATGCGCAAGCTGCCCATGCGTCCGAGTGCCTTGGCGGGCAGCGGATCTCCATACAGGTCGAGGGCGTCGGAGCTAGCGCTCGTTTCCGAGCCTGCCTTGTCGTCGGGCTTCTGCGTGGGTGTGATGTCAGGCGGCTTGCTCTCGTGTTTCTTACAGGAGCAGAGCAGCACTAGGGAGGCGACGACACAGACTCGCAGCATGAACCCAGGCTAGCACCAAGGGGCCGAGCTCGGGCACATCGCTGCGCTTATTCGACGCCGTACTGGCGCAGCTTCTTCCACAGGGTGGTGCGGTTGATTCCGAGGATCACGGAGGCCTTGGTCTTCTGGCCATCGCAGGCATCCAGTACCTGGATGATGTGGCGCCGCTCAAGATCGTCGATGGAAATCAGTTCGGCTTTGTCGTTGCCCTCGCGTCTTGGTGCGGGCGTGGCGCGCACTTCGAAGTCCTCGGCGCTGAGCTCATTGCCAGCACTGAGCACCACGGCGCGCTCGACCGCGTTCTCGAGCTCGCGCACGTTGCCCGGCCAGTTCTGCTTGATGAGCCACTCGTAGGCGTCTTGCCGGATGCCGATCGATCCACGCCGTGCGGAATGCGCCGCGCGCGCTGCAAAGTGCAGTGCGAGATCGGGAATGTCGCGGGCCCTCTCGCGCAGAGGCGGCACGCGGATGGCGATGACGTTGAGGCGATAGTAGAGGTCCTCGCGAAAGCTGCGCTCCTCAACCAACTCCTGCAACTTGCGATTGGTGGCCGCAATGACCCGCACATC
>JAHEAK010000866.1 GCA_024642805.1 Kofleriaceae bacterium
CAAGACCGTCAGCTCATCGTTGTGGTGGCGACTCTTCTGCGCGCGACTCTCCATGGCCTCGAGCTTGGCGCTGTCGGCGCCTTGCACCCGGAAGACCAGCTCGGTGCCCTTGGCCGCACTGACGATGTCGCGCAGCGCACCCACGTCGTGCAACTTGCCCCTGACGATGATGGCGACCCGATCGGCGACGCTCTCGACGTCGGAGAGGATGTGCGAGGAGAAGAAGATGGTCTTGCCCTGCTCTTTGAGCGAGATGATGATATCGCGCACGTCCTTGCGGCCCATCGGATCCAGGCCGCTCATGGGCTCGTCGAAGACCACGAGATCCGGATCATTCATCAGCGCCTGGGCTATGCCCGCGCGCTGCATCATGCCCTTGGAATAACTCTTAAGTGGACTGTTGCGCACCCGCTCCAAGTCGACGAGCTCGATCAGCCGGTCTGCATGTTTGCTGCGCTCCTTTTTGTCCTGGCCAAAGAGTCGACCGGTGAAGTCGAGAAGCTCGGCAACGCTCAGGTAGTCGTAGAAGTAGGGAGCCTCGGGCAAAAAGCCCAGACGCTTGCGTGCCTCTCTGCTCGGGATGGCATGGCCGAAGATCTTGGCCTCGCCAGCGGTCGGCGAGATGAGCCCCATCAGGATGCGGATCGTCGTGGTTTTGCCGGCGCCGTTTGGACCTAAGAATCCAAAGGCCTCACCGCTCTGTACCGAGAGATCGAGGCCCTTGACGGCGTCCACGCGTTTGCGACGAAAGCCCTTGTAGTAGGTCTTTACCAGCCCCTTGAGCTCGATGGCGTTCATGACAGAAGCTCCTGCAAGGCCGCCGCAACTCGGTCGAGCTCGGCGGAACGCATGCCAATGTAGAGCGGCAGCGACACCGCCTGTTCGTGCAGCGCGCGCGCATGGGGCGCGGCCCGCCCACCATGGTGCACACCAATCTCGCAAAAGCTGTAGGTCGCCACACCGCAACCGATGTTGCGATCGAGCAAACCGGCCAGCACGCGATCGCGCTGAAAGGAAGCCCCGAGCTTGATGGCAAAACTCTGATGCGCCGGGCGACTGCCACGGGCGAGCACTTGATAGCGCAGCTTGCCGGCATCGTGCAGGGCGGCCAGGCGCTCGTGATAGCCATCGACCAGCATGCGCCGCTCACTGAGCATGGCCTCGAGACGGGCCAGCTGGGCATTGCCGATAGCGCTTGGACATTCGGCGAGCCTTGCGTTGGTACCCGCACTGGCAAAGCGGCCGGGCCCGACCTGGCCGTGATTGCGCAGGGCTCGCAGGCGATCGGCGTCCTCCTGCCCGTCGCACACGATGGCGCCGCCTTCCCCGGTGGTCACCACTTTGCGAGCGTGAAAAGAGAAGGTGGCAAATCGACCCGCGCTGCCCGAGAGCCGCTCATCCTCATCGGCACCACCAAAACCGCAAGCCGCATCGGATATGACCGGCAGGCCGCTGTCCTTCTCGAGGGACTCGATGTCGCTAGCCCGCGTCACGGCCCCCAGTTGATCGATGGTGATGATCGCCTTGGTCTTGCCGTCGATCGCCTCGCGAGCGTGAGCGAAATCCATCAGCCAGCTGTCCTCACACACGTCCACGGCGATGGGCGTCGCGCCTCGCGCGGCAACCGCATTGGCAGCAGCGGGAAAACCAAAGGCCGTGACCAGGACGGTGTCGCCGGCGGCAATGTCGAGCGCCCAGAGTGCAAGCTCAAGGGCCGCCGTGCCAGAGGACACCGCCATGCCGTGGGCGCGGCTGGCGTGGCTTGCGATCGCCGACTCGAAGCGGGCAACCTCGGGGCCGTTAGTTAACTGCGTGCCGCTGAGCACTCGCTGAGCAGCGGACCGTTCCGCATCGCCTATCGACGGCCTGGCGAGTGGAATCATGTCGCTCACTCCGAGGCGCCTGTCTTCGTTTTGGCGGCCTCCGCCATGTCGTCGCGATACCACTCGATGGTCCGTCGCAGGCCCTCTTCCAGGTTGATGTTGGCCTGAAAACCAAGAAGCTCCTTGGACTTGCCAGCGTTGGGAACGCGGATCTCGACGTCGGTGTTGGGCCAGTCGACGAAGTTGAGCTTCGAGCTCGAGCCCGTCAGGCGCAAGATCAGCTCCGCCAGGTTGTAGATGGTCACGGTCGAGCGCGCGTTGCCAATGTTGAAGGCGTGGCCGACCGCCGACTCGCGCTCCAGACAGAGCATAACCGCCTCGATGATGTCG
>JAHEAK010000867.1 GCA_024642805.1 Kofleriaceae bacterium
CCAGCGTGCGGCGGTGGCATCACTGGGGCGCCGCACATAGGCCTCGGCGCTCAGGTGGACCTGCTCGTCGCTGCCACTGACCAAGACGCTGGCGGCACCGAAGTCGCCGATCAGTCGAGCGGCACTCGGGTCAAGAGCGCTGAGTTCTTCCAGGAAGAGGCCGGCAATCTCGGGCCACGCGATGGCCAGTGCAAAGACATGGCTGCCTCGACCGCAAGCGGAAGCTTTGTTCCACAAGCGGTCCCAGGCGGCCAGCAGTGGTACGCGCTCGCGTTTGCGCAGGCGGCCAAGCTTTTCCAGATCGATGGCGAGTCGCAGGCTGGCATCCTCATCGACGAGGCTGGGCATGGTTCCGCCAACGAGCTCGTCATGCAGGTCCTCGCTCGCGGCCAACTGCCAGCGCAGGTTGAGATCGACACGCTCGGGCGAGGCCGCCAGACTCATGCCGATGGCGCTAAACGCACTGTGCTCGGCCAGCTCGTGGAAGGGCTCACAGCGGCGATGCCGGCGAATGACCGAAGCCTTGGCGAGACCGTCGACCTCGGCGGCCGAAAGCGAGGTAGCGAGCTGCACGGGCCGGATCCACACCCCGAGCTCGGACTCGGCCAGCGCGTTGGCGCCTGCCATGTCCAGGCGCAGCGCCCTTGGTCGCCTGTCGATGGCTGCGAGCAAGAGCGACTCGTGCTTGCTCCAGCGAAAACGCATCGCCGTAGGCCCGTAGAGGCTGATCCAGTCTAGAACGATGCTCTGTGCGCGCGTGGAGGCGATCAGCAGCCCGCCCATCGGCTCCGGTCGCGCGATCATAAAAACACCTAGCTTGCGCAAGCGCCGAGTCACCGCTTCGCTGGCGCCTTTGCTGATGGCCTTGTTGAAACCGAGGAGCTCCGCAAGTGCTGCCTCCTTCGGTTCCTCGAGGCGTGCGCTCGTGCGCAGTCGTATGCGCGCGAGGGACTTGCTAGCCAGACTCAGATCTCGAACCGGCAACACGATGCGAGTGCGCCAGAGTGCCGCTGGGCCCCCGCGATCGGCCGCTTCCGCCTCCTGGCGATCGATCGTGGCCAGCTGGACGAGGATGCGCGCGTCGGTGTCGATACCAATCGCCTGCCAGGCGCTGGTCTGCAGGGGATGAAATCCGAGGATCGCGATGGCGGCAAGCGCCATCAGATCGCTGGCGCCTTTTTGCTCCGGCGCGCTGGCCAGGAGCGTGTCGAGCAGCGGCTGAAGCTGACGCGCGCGCACCGAGACGATGAGCCCGGCGTCGTCATCCAGATAGCCGAGCGCGTCCTCGAGTTGGGCTCGCTGACTAGCGGCAGCCGTGGTCGCGCCCGCTCCACTAGCGGCCTCGGGGGCGGCGTAGGCCTCTTGTGCGCATGCGCAGACCAAGAGCACCAGCAGACTGGAACGCCACGACACGCTCAGCCAGCTCAGGTTTGCTCTCGCAGCTCGCGCTTGAGAACTTTACCGGTGGCGTTGCGCGGCATCTCGTCGAGAAAGATCACCGAGCGCGGCTGCTTGTAGCTAGCGAGCTGCTCTTTGCAGTGCCGAATCACCAACTCCTCGGTGAGTCCGCTGCCGGGTCGGGCCACCACGAAGGCACGCAGGCTCTCGCCCCACTCGGCGTCTGGCACGCCAATGACCGCCGCTTCCTCGACATCGGGATGCTTGTGCAGCACCTCCTCGATCTCGCGGGGATAGATGTTGACCCCGCCAGAGATGACCATGTCGTGTTTGCGCGAGGCCAGATAGAGGTAGCCATCCTCGTCGAGCTGGGCGAGATCGCCGACCGAGAAGAAGCCATCGCGCAAGGACTCGCGGGTGGCGCCGCTGTTCTTGTGATAGCCGCCGATGATCATGTTGTTGCGCACGTAGAGCTCGCCGACCTCGCCAACGCCAAGTGGATAGCCATCGTCGTCGAGAATGCGCAGCTCGTTGCCGCGCAGCGCGGTACCCACCGAGCCTTGGCGAGCTTCGTGATCGGCGGGGCCCGCGTGGGTGACGGTGCCGGTCTCGGTGGCCCCGTAGAAGTTGTGCAGGATGGGCCCAAAGAACTCCTGGAAGCGCAGCGCGGTGGCCGTGGCCAGCGGCGCCGCTCCGCTCATGACCCAGCGCAAGCTCGAGGTGTCGTATTTGCGCTTGACGTCGTCGTCCAGAGCGTTGATGCGAACCAACATGGTTGGAACCATGAAGGAGCAGGAGATGTGCTCCTTC
>JAHEAK010000868.1 GCA_024642805.1 Kofleriaceae bacterium
GCGCATGTTGGCAAGTGGCAGCGAGTAGCTGTGGGCACCGATGGATACCTCGGCGCCCTTGATGGTCACGCCGGTGACAAGAGCCAGGTAGCGGCGCTCGTCCTGCAGTTCCTCTTCGCCATACATGGCGACGGAGCGCTCGACGAAGATGGCGCGGGCCTTGTCATCGAGAGAGGCGACAGGGCCGCGCCAGCCCTGGCGCTTGTCCTGCTTGTGCGTGCCGTAGTCGATGGTGTCGTAGGCAAGGGCATCGGTGACCGGCTCGACAGCGGCCTCGATGCGCAGTCCTTGCTTTTGCAGCGCATCCGCCCCGTATTTGTCGATGACGTAGCGGCGCAGGTGCTCGGTGTAGTATGGCGAGTAGTCGCCAAAGATGTCGCGATAGGGTTTGACGACCAAAGTTTCGCCTTTGAGGCGCTCGGCCTCGGCGCTGTCGAGATAGCCGTGCAGACTCATGCGATCGAGGATTTCGTCTCGTCGGCGCGTGGCTCGTTCCGGGTGCAGGTTGGGCGAGTAGCGGCTTGGCGCTTGCGCAAGGCCGGCGATGGTCGCCATCTCACCAATGCTCAGCTCTTCGAGCTTCTTGTCGAAGTAGCGCCGAGCCGCTGCCTTGACCCCATAGGCGCCGTTGCCGAGGTAGATCTGGTTGAGGTAGACCGAGAGGATGGCCTCTTTGGAGTAGGTTGCCTCCAGGCGCCTGGCCATGATGGCCTCCTTGGCCTTGCGGTCGAGAGACTTCTCGCTGCTCAGGAACTGCTTGGCCACCTGTTGGGTGATCGTCGAGCCGCCCTGCGCGAAATCGCCGGCGCTGATGTTGCGCCAGGCCGCGCGCGCGATTCCGCGAAAGTAGATGCCGTTGTGTTGGTGAAACTCGTGATCTTCGGCGGCGAGAAAGGCGTTTATGAGATCCGTCGGAATCGAGTCGTAGGGAGCAAGCTCGCGCCACTCGTCGGCAAACTCGGCCAGGAGGGTATCGTCGGCCGCATAGATGCGGGAGATGGCTGGAACCTCTTGCGAGTAGTTCGAGAGATCGGGAACCGGTGGCGCGGAGTTGGCGAAGTAGCCGTAGGTGAATACGCCTGCCAGTACTACGCCCACCAGCAGCACGAAGATTGCGAAGAAGTACAGCTTGGCCGTCCAATACAGGACGCCACCATCCCGACGATTGCCGATGGCGATGCGCTCTTTGCCGGCAGCAGCGAGGGCGGAAGCGGCCAACTCCGAGGACGCGCGCTCCGATGACGCGGGCTTAGACGGTGGGAGCTCCGAGGAGTCGCCCTCCGACGACTTGGACTCCGATGACGCGGGCTCCGACGGTGGGAGCTCCGAGGAGTCGCCCTCCGGCGACTTGGACTCTGATGACGCGCTCTTCAAGGAGTCGCTCTTGAAGGAGTCGCTCTTGAAGGAGTCGCTCTCCGAGGAGTCGCTCTTCAAGGAGTCGCTCTCGGAAGACGCGTTGGGCTGCTCTGTTTCTACAGAGTCGCTTGGCTTGTCGGCGTCCTCGCTCACGCCGGCATTCTAACAGTCGTCAGCGCCGGTCTGAGGTCGTACAATGTCCCCATGGTGCGAATCTTGTTGGTCAGCGGCGTGTTGCTGGCCGGGTTGTTATATCTCTTGCTCATTCGCGAGCCTGCGCATCCGGGTTCAAGCTCCGCGGCGAGCTCAGAGAACTCTGCCGCCGAGCAGGGGGCAGGGGCAGGGAAGACCGGCGATCCGCTGGCTGCTCCGCTGCGCATGCGCGCCGATCCATCGACAGAGCCTGGCTCCTCAGGGGCGCTGGTGGTGGGCGTGCCTGTCGAAAAGGTTCGCAGCTCCTTGGCGGAAGCCTTCGACCAGGAGTCCGCGACCAGCGATGCCACAGCGCGCGAACGCGACAAGATGATTCGCGGGGTCGTCGCCGAACTGCGCGACAAGGGCCTGGGAGCGGCCAACATCGTCGACCTCGAATGTCGCACGCAGCACTGCCGCTTGCGTCTGCGCGGCGATGACCAGGAGCAACTGATGCGCATGCTCGATGCCATGCAGGACGAGCGCGGCTTCCTCGGCAAGGCGCAAAGCATGATGCTCAGCCGCGACGCAGACACCATCGGGCTCTACCTCGGCTTTGGCGCGCCTAGCGAGCTGCAGGCCAAGCCCGTCGACTGAGCGCTGCTTGCGAACAGGCTGGTTCTTCCAGCTCCTCCGCCATTGCCAGGCGGCCGCTTGCG
>JAHEAK010000217.1 GCA_024642805.1 Kofleriaceae bacterium
CCACGGTCTGGCTGCGAGAGGTGGGCCAGGAACTGCTCGAGCAATCGATCATGAGCGATCGCGACCGAATCGTCGCTATGCCCCAGGGCAGCGGTTTCCACACCCCGGAGCTCTTGCCAGCGGCAGCCTCACAACGTCTTCCCCCGTATATGCATCGCTGCACCGAGGTCGACCTGCACTATCGCAGTGGTCTCTTTCCGCGCGAGCAGCTCGGGCAGAGCAGCTGGGCTATCGTGAGTCGCGCAGCCCACCTGCGCAAAGTCTTGGCGAGCATCGGCTTCACGCTCAACGAAAGTCTGCTCGAGGTATCGCCACGCTGCACGGTGAGTGCACTCTTTGGCGAAGACAAGGCCAAGCACTACAAGCGCGACGCCGACCCCTGGCACACGCGCGCTGCTATCGTCGAGGGCATGAAGGACTTGAGCTTTTCACCTCAAAGTCGTCTCGGTCGCGAAGATGTGCTGCGCAACGACAACTGCTTTGATGCCCTGCTCAGCGCCTACACGGCTTATTTGTGGGCGGCGCAGGAGTGGGTCATGCCGGCCGGTGAGCCGTTTGCCAGCGACGGCTGGATCTGGGTGCCGCCGAACTAAGACGCAACACCGCGCTCGTCCCAGCCAAGCTCAGGCGGTGCTTAGAAAGTCATCCCAACAGGTCTCGATGCGCGAGCCGACGTTCAAGGTGTAGGCATCCAGCCTGCCCTCTGGTCGCCTGGCGGGCCGCGCCAGAGTCATGCCGGCCTCCTTCGGCGTCCTGCCGCCCTTGTCGCGATTGCAAGGCACACAACAGGCCACGATGTTTTCCCAGGTCATGCCGCCGCCCTGCGAACGGGGAATGACGTGGTCGCGGGTGAGCTCTTTGGCACTCAGCTTCTTTAAGCAGTACTGGCACTGGTGGTTGTCGCGAATGAAGACGTTGTGTCGGGTCATGGCGATACGCACCCGCTGACGCTTCACATATCGAGTGAGGCGGACCACGGAGGGCATCTGCAGCGACCAGGAAACCGCCCGCAGCACCCGATCGTAGGTCTTTACGACCTCGACCTTCCCCATACACAACATCGACACTGCGCGTTGCCAGGAGATGACGCTCAGCGGCTCGTAGCTGGCGTTGAGGAGCAGAGTACGGTTCACAACCTTCAGGATAGCCCGACACGTGGATTTCGGCCAAGCTGGATTTCTCGGCACACATGTACGCGGGCAAGCGCCGAAACCGCATCGATCACGTTGTGTCGCGCAGTCCTGCGAAACCACGAGCCTCTCGCGCTCCTAGCCCGGATCCTTTTCCGATCGCCAAGCCCGCCGACCGGTCGCCGAAATTTACCTAGCGCCCCATGCAGGAGACAGCTACCGCCATTGAGCCAACACTGCGCTAGCGAACAATCGTCGGCCGAGTCGGCAGAGCGGCGGGCAACTCGTCTTCGACACTCACGCCCTTGTTCTTGAGAAACTCGAGAAAGGAAATCGCGCTGGGAAGATCCATGGGTGCCAGGCTGTCGACCAACTCGCGAGCCTCTCGGCGCATGGCCTCGCCCGGTGCTGCGACAGGAGCCTCTCCAACTTCTTCGTCCGCGGCAGCTAGCTCTTCGGGTTCTTCGACCACGCCCCAGGGAGCAGCGATCGAGCTGACGATTTCATGGCTAGCCAGCCAATTTTGAATGTGCCAGTGAAGCAAGTTGGATCGATAGCTAAACCAGCGCTCGCGCTCGGTTGGATAGGCAAGGAGAACGTCCTTGAAGCGGCGAAAGGCACCCTTGCCATCGATGCTGATAAGAAGGCGCTTGCGCAGAGGCTCATCGACGACCGAAGCGACGAAGCGCTCCATCCAGCGGTACTGCTCTCGCGAGGAGGCCGGCTCGACTCGCAAATACGCCTCGATGTTGGCGCTGATCTTTGCACTCAAGTGTGCGGCCTCTGGCTCGCCCTTGATGATGGTCAGCACCTGGCCTGAACCACGCTCAAGAAAACTCTCGATGTCGGGAGAGTTCCTCTCCACGGCAGTCTCCAGTCCTTCCCAATCTAGTGGAATCGTCGCTCTAAGCATCTCGCCCCCCGGCGGGTTAAGAAACACTAAGAATATACTCACATTGCGCCATGTGCAAGGACGCAGCTCGAGCGATCGCATGGGAAGCGAGAGGCGCAGGCCCAGCTATGTTGACACAACGTGTCGAGCCGCTAATACTGCCGGGCTCATGGCTCGCGTAACCGTCGAAGACTGTCTGGACAAAGTCCCTAACCGCTTTGCACTCACCGTGCTGGCCTCTTCCCGAGCGCGCCAAATCGCCCGTGGCGACGAGTCTCTCGTCGACGCTGACAACAAGCCGGCCGTCATGGCTCTTCGTGAGATTGCCGATGGTCTCGTGCACTACCGCGAGAACGTCGACGAGGTTGTCGGCGAGTACATCGAAGAGCGCAAGGCAGCCGGTCTCACCTGATCTGGGCTCGCCCGCCATGCGGGTGCAGCGCTTTGCCAAAAATTTGCCGCCGACTTGCTAGCAACCTACGTTGCTAGCGATGTCAGCGAACATGCCACCTTCATCGCAGCGCTTAGAGCGCGGCGATTTTGTTCGCCTTTGCTATCGCCTCGGCCACTCGCGATCGACGGGCGTTTTGTCGCTTGCCCTCGATGGCGGCAAAGCGGAGCTCCTGATCCTGCGCCGTGGTCAGGTCTTCACGCGCGACAGCGACGCGTTGGGACGAGAGACGCGCTTGCGCCTCGAACGCTTGACCAGCGCCGGCTGCCTCGCGCACTTCGATCGCGGCCTGGCTGCCTATCCACCAAGCCTGGGTCGGCCCTTTAGTCTCACCGAGTGGGCGCGACAGCACCTGGAAGCGCAGCTCGACTCCACGCGCGCGCAGGACCTGGTTCGCGAGCTGGCAGGTGTACGCCTTGCGATCGTGATGGAACAGGTACCCGAGGCGAGCACACTGGACGCGACCGACCAGCGCATCATCGCCGCGATGGGGCAACCGCGTCGCCTGGATCAAATCTGGCCCTTGGCGCGCACGCCTCGTTTTCGGCTGCTCTCCTTTGTGCACTTCCTGCGATCGGTGGGTGCCCTTCGGGAAGCGGGCGTCGCGGCCCACCCTCGTCCCGCGATTGGCACGCCTGGTCGTCAGGCCGAAGCCATGCGCACCCTCGGCCTCACGGGGCACAGCTCACTACAAGAGGTCAAACAAGCCTATAGGCGCCTTGCGCGGCAGCTGCACCCTGACCTAAACGGTTCCAAGAGTCATGCTCAGCGGCGTCTGTGCGAGCAGCGCCTCTCCGACGTTAACAGCGCCTATCGCGAGCTCATCAGCCCTCGCTAACACAGGCGAGCGCAGGCACCGCGCTCTTTGCTCCGACAAAGCGACGTCGCCGTAAAGGGCGCGCGATGTTAGACTCTTGGCAATGGCAGCCGACAAGCTCGAGTACGCACGCGAACACGTCTTCATGGCCGGCGTCGATGACAGCGGCGCCAGACTCTGCGAGGCCAACCTGCCCTACGGCCTGGCCAAGATTCATTTCGTGCAGAAACAACTCGGGCTACCGGAAGACGCCTCCTTCGTGGGCTCACCGGATTGCACCATCACCCGCAACAAGAAGCGCTGGACGCAGGGCTTTGGCTACGGCGGCGTCTACGAGTGGAGCGGCGATTTTGCGGTGCTCGACATCAAGACTAACGCCTGCGGCATGATCGTCGGTGCCCTACCCTCCTTGCCCAGCCACGAAGAGGTTCGCGAGCGTCTGCACATTCTCGAGCGCGATGGCCTCAGTCTCGACGGGGTGAGCATCGACAACGACCTCACCGAATCCAATCACTTCGTCGACGTGCTCGAAGTGAGCGAGGACGAGCAACACGAGACACCGCCCGGGGGAGCCCGCTACTTCTTCATCATGCACTCCAGCGGGCACGAGCATCGCCATGCCACCAAGCTCGGCCCTGGTCTTTACTTCGACGAGAGCCAGGACTTGCTCGACATGGCGCGCACCATCGACACGCCTTGGGGCGACGTGCGCATTCTCGAGGGCGAGCGCGCGCACGAGTGGTACCGCTTCTACAAGAAGGCCGAGGACTTCGTGTTTCGGCGCCGTGTACTGCTGGGGCAGCATCTCTTTGGTGCTTTCGATGTGACCGTGAACGCGACGCATCAAGGCCTGGTGCGCGGCTTCAATCAAGCCAACGTCGGTTGCTATCACTACGAACTTCCCGCAGGCGAGGAGGAGGGTCCGCTCTTTCCCTTGACGCTCTCTCCCGAGCTTCCCTGCTACCTGGTACGTGGCAAGCGCAACCTCAAAGACAGCGCCATGACGCGCTTGGGTTGGGACCAGCGACTGGACAAGCACGGTCTGCGCGAGCGCATCGCCAACACCAATCTTCTGCCACATGGCGGCGGCTATCGCTACGATCACTTCACGGGGGTTGCCAAGGTGCACGAAGAAGGTCCCGACCAGCGCGTCTTCGAGCTGCAGTCGGCCGATCCGAGCACTGAAAATCCCCGCATCGAGGCGCCGCGCGGCATGCCCTACAAGTACCGAGGGATGGAAGTAAAGGAGCGCATGACCGAGCTCGATCTCGGTACGCCGGTGGTCAAGCTGGATCTGCGCTACGTGCTGAAAGCCTGACCCGCAGGTGTGGTCGCTTCCCGCAGGCGTGCAGCGCTCGCAGGCCGCCTGGCTGGGCGTGGTGAGCCTGCTCTACTACGCGTCGATGACGGTCGCCGACGACCTTGCCCAGTCCATCTTCGTGTCGAGACTTGGTGTGGCCGCGCTGCCAAACATCTTTCTCTTTCAAGCAGCGATCGATCTTTTTTCCGCCTTTCTCTATTTGCCTCTGACACGTCGTCGCAGCCCTCGCGCTGTCTGGCGCGTGCTCCTGGTGTCCTATGCGGCGATGCTGGCTCTGTCCTGGTTCGCGCTCGTCGACGGCAGGCACGCAAGCGGCGCGGCCTACCTGCTCTACCTGGCCCACGAAAGCATTTCCTCACTCGCCGTCATTCACTGGGGCGTCCTCTTGCTCTCGCTGGTGGTTCCAAGTCAAAGCAAGGCGCTCTTTCCGATGCTCTTTGCGGTCGGTCGCCTGGGAGCGCTGGTCGGCGGACTCTTCGTCGGCGCGCTTGCTGTCGCGCTCGGCGCTCATCAGCTCCTGTGGATCGCCATCTCGCTCGCCCTGCTCTCGGCGACGGCAAGCATGGCTCTTCACGGCGGCAAGGAGGCACCTGCGGCGCTCTCTCCCGACGAAGCCAAGGCCACCTGGACTCGGGCATGGGCCTCGCCCCTGGTCAAGATGATCGCGCTGTCGACGGCCACGATGGTGGTGCTGCGCTACGGCCTGCGTATGGTCTCGCTGGAGGAGATTCGCGCTTCCTTTGACAATGACAAGGACAAGGTCGCTGCCTTTCTCGGACTCTTCTCGGTGATCGGCAATGGCGCAGCCCTCGTGCTCGGCTTGTGGGTGGTGCCTCGCCTGCTCACTCGGGTTGGGATTGGCGCGGCGAACTTGATCTACGCCAGCAGCAACGTTCTTGCCTTTCTCATGACCTCGCTCTTCCCTTCGTTGGCGTCGGCAAGCGCGGCGCGCTTCGTGGAGACGCCCCTCAAGCACGCGCTCAAGACGCCGCTCTCGGTCCTCTTCTACGGCGCTGAGAATCGTCAGGTGCAGCTAGCGGCCAGGGCCCTGGTCTTCGGCGCCGCCATCCCTTTGGCGACAGCCGTGACCGGCCTTGCCTTTCGCGAGCTGCACACGCACCTCCTGGTCATCAGCGTCGGCGGCGTGTTGGTGTCGGTTCTCTTTGTTGTGATGAACCTCTTGCAAAACCGACGCTACCGAGAGCGCTTGCTTGACACGATGGAAGAACAACTCGGAGAGGGCATCGATGCGCGCCTGTGCACGGGCATGTCGACACTCGCTCCCAGCTGGCCAGCGCGTTCGCGAGACTTGCTAGCTGGCGCGATGGCTTCGTCCGATGATCATGTGCGCTCGCTCGCCCATCTCTACCTCGGTGAAGCACTGCCACATCGCCAAGCCGAGGCGCTGCGTTGCCAGGTCGAGACCCTGGTGCAAACACTCGCAAAACCAATCACTTAGACCGTTAGCGCGATCGCCCCCTCAACTTGGTCGCCCGGGGCCTTATTTGTGTGAATCCGGCGCGTTACCCTTTAGGCGATGGCACAACTACAAGAGGTGGCGGGTCCCACCAAGCTTGTGTGCTTCGAGTTGCAAGGCCAGGAGTTTGGGGCAGACATCGGCTTTGTCAAAGAGTCGCTAACCCACCGACCGATCGCGAAGGTGCCGCTCACCCCCGCGTGGTTGGCGGGCATCATCAACCTGCGCGGCGACGTGGTGGCCATTCTCGATCTCGGGCTCTTCTTTGGCATGCAGCCAGCCAGCATGGGCCCTGCGTCTCGCATCATCATCGCGCGACACGAGCAACGGCGTCTTGGCTTTCTCTGCGATCGGCTGTGCAACCTGCGCATCGAAGACCTGGCGCGGCTACAGCCACCACCTCCGACTCTCCAAGAGGACGCAGCCAACGTGATGGCCGGCCTTCTCACTCTCGACGACGGCCACGCCCTGCGGGTCCTCGACCTCGCTGCTCTCTTTGCATCTCACCAGCTCGCGGCCTTTCGCCGCGGAGAACGCTCATGAAGAAATCCAAACGACGCATCCCGATGTTCCTCAAGTTCTGGGTCGGGTGTGCAACCTTAGCGGCGCTCTTGATCATCGGTGGTCTGCTGGTGGTGCGAGCCGAGACCAAGATGAAGAGCCGAGGCGACTATCTCGCCAAGCACTTCCAGCGCTACCTCGAGTATCAAGAGGGTCTTGGCCAGGCTGTGTCCTCGGTGGCTAGCATGATGGCAACCGACGCTGAGCTCATCGCCTCGCTTCGGTCAGCCACTGGGTCAGCCACTGGGTCAGCCACTGGGCCAGCCACGGGCGAGGGTCCAGCTGCCGCCTCTGGCGAGGGCACCGTCAAACCTGAAGCCGTGACTATCGCCAAGCGCCTCTTCGAGCGGGTGGGTGGCAAGAGCGGCGTGCAGCCCGATCTGCTGGTCGTCTTCGATCGCGCTCACCTGGTGTGGGCCAGCCCGGCTGCCAAACTCGGCGACCAGGACATCGCCGAGCTTGAGCCCGTGGCTCGTGTGCGCGCCGGGCAAGCCTTCTTCAACAAGGTGCTGATCCTCGATGGCCGAACCGTGCAGATTGCCGGTGTGCCGGTGCGCGACAACCAGGGCGAGCTAATAGGTGGCCTCTTGCTCGGCGTCGACATTACCCGCTACTTCGATCAGTTCCGGGAGCAGAGCGACAAGGATCCTGTCATGCAATACAAGCTCAGCCTGGTCTACGACGGCAAGGTGGTGGCTTCGGTGATGCCTGCCGACGACTGGCCCGAGCTCAACACTCAGCTGCAAGAGAGCCAGTGGCAGCACAAAAAGGAGGGCGACTACAACCGCCCCATCATCACCACCAAGAAGGACAACTACGACTTCAGCAAGGAATCCGTGGAAGGATTCGCCGGCGTCGGTTCGGGCAAGATCGCCACGCTCTTCTTGCTGCGCTCGCGTTCTAACCTCAGCGATCGCGGGCCACGGGTGCCCTGGATCGAACTTCTGATCGGTGCTGTGCTCTCGCTGCTCATCGCATCGCTTCTGGCTGCCTGGATCACCCGGCCCATCAAGCAGTTCGTCAAGCAGAGCCAGCAGATGCTCGAAGGCGGCGGCGATCTCAACCAGCGCCTGGAGATCAACTCACGGGACGAAACTGCCGACCTGGCCAACAACATCAACAAGGTCTTCTCACGGCTGTACCGCCTGGCCTCCGAAGTCCAAAGCGCGGCCTTTCACGTCGGCGCATCCTCTGCCGAAATCAGCGCCGCCTCCCGCAACATGCTCGGTGGTCTGCAAGATCAAACCTTCAAGATCGAGAGCTCGACGGCCGCTGTGACCGAGCTCAGTGCCTCCATCCAGCAAGTCGCCACCAATGCCTCTGATGCCGCCCTGGTCGCCGAGAA
>JAHEAK010000869.1 GCA_024642805.1 Kofleriaceae bacterium
CAACGACATCGCTGGTGACGGCACCACCACGGCCACCGTGCTGGCCCAGGCGCTCGTGCGCGAGGGTCTGCGCAACGTGGCCGCCGGGGCCAACCCGATGGGCCTCAAGCGGGGCATCGAAGCCGCCGTCGACGCCGCCGTGGCCGAGATCCACAAGCTGTCCAAGGAGATCGACGACAAGTCGGAGATCGCCCAGGTCGCCGCCATCTCGGCCGCCGACCAGGCTGTTGGCAACGTGCTGGCCGACGCCATCGACAAGGTCGGCAAGGATGGTGTGGTCACCATCGAAGAGTCGAACACCTTCGGCATGGAGCTCGAGTTCACCGAGGGCATGCAGTTCGACAAGGGCTACATCTCGCCCTACTTCGTGACCGACCCGGAGCGCCAGGAAGCCATCCTGGAGGACCCCTACATCCTGCTCAACCAGGGCAAGATCTCCTCCGTCCAGGATCTGCTGCCCGTGCTGGAGAAGGTCATGCAGGCCGGCAAGCCGCTGGTCATCATCGCCGAAGACGTCGAGGGCGAGGCTCTGGCCACCCTGGTCGTCAACAAGCTGCGCGGCACCATCAAGGTCTGTGCGGTCAAAGCTCCTGGATTTGGCGATCGCCGCAAAGAGATGCTCGCTGACATCGCCATCCTCACCGGTGGCAAAGCCATCACCGAGGACCTCGGCCACAAGCTCGAGAACGTTACCCTCGAGGATCTCGGCACCGCCAAGCGCATCAACGTCGCCAAGGACAACACCACCATCATCGATGGCGCCGGCCAGAAGAAAGACATTGACGCTCGCGTCAAGCTGCTTCGCGCCCAGGTCGAGGAGACCACCAGCGACTACGATCGCGAGAAGCTGCAAGAGCGCCTGGCCAAACTGGTTGGTGGCGTTGCTGTGCTTCGCGTCGGTGCCGCTACCGAGATGGAGATGAAAGAGAAGAAGGCGCGCGTCGAGGATGCCATGTACGCAACTCGCGCCGCTGTGGAAGAGGGAATCGTCGCCGGCGGCGGTGTGGCTCTCATCCGCTGCATCAAGTCTCTGGACTCGGTCAAGGTCAGCGCTGAGCAGCAGTTCGGCGTCAACATCATCCGCCGCTCCATCGAGGAGCCACTTCGCCAGATCGCCACCAACGGTGGTTTTGACGGCTCGATCGTGGTCGAGAAGGTTCGCGAAGGCAAAGGTGCCTTCGGCTTCAACGCTGCGAGCGGCGAGTACGGCGACCTGGTCAAGGCCGGCGTCATCGACCCAGCCAAAGTCGTGCGCACTGCCATCACCAACGCCGCTTCCGTGGCCAGCATGTTGCTCACCACCGAGGCACTCATCGCCGACGCTCCTAAGAAGGACGAAGGCGCTGATCACGGCCACGGTGGCCACAACCACTAGGCGATAGCGACACTAGCGATTGAGCGCGCCCCCAAGCTTGGTGGGCGCGCTTTTTCGTTTCGGTCGGCCGGCGTGTTCCGGGCCTGACCTGCGGCCCGGCGCGCTGCGGTCAACTGTGACCCTGCTGGAGGCTGCAATGACCACCATTCGCAGGGCACGCTCAATATTTTCGACCGCTTACAATTGGCCAGGGTCGTGCAAGCCTGTACGTTGCGTGACTGTTTTCGGCGACAGAGCTACCCCAGAGGATGGGCCTGAGGATCGGATCATGACTTCCGATCTCAGCTCGCCCGGTCCGAGAAGCGGGGCGCTCCTGGCCTCCGCCCCCCTGGTCTTGGCCCTGCTCGGCAGCCTGGCCCTGCCCCGCCTGGCGGCCTCGACCCGTACGGCACCTGTTCCAGACACCTCCGTCCTCACCCTCGGCGGACCCGCCGATGCCGCTCGCCAAGGCCTTGGCCTACTGTGGCCCATCGAGCCTGGTGTCTCCTCCTTCGTGACCCAGAGCCCGGCCATCTCCGGCGAGGCCTACCCCTGCGGCAGCGGCGTCAACGGGCAGCACATCCTCCATGACGACAAAGGCGACAATCAGGACTATCTACACAGCATCGACATCGTAGCGCGCGCACGCAACCTTCCCGAGCAGTCCGACGAAGGTCGAGGCACCGCCATCACCGCCGTCGCCGATGGCCGGGTGGTCGCGGTCAACATAAGTCAGAACGAATGCGACCGACCCTTCGGCGCTGGCAATTACGTCGTGCTCGAGCATCCGCAAATCCTCGTTGACGGCAAACCGCTTCGCTCAGCGTACATGCACCTCAATTCGACG
>JAHEAK010000218.1 GCA_024642805.1 Kofleriaceae bacterium
GATCGCCCAGGGCAAGCACCCCTACGGGATGCAGACCTTCGACCAGTCCTTGGCCGCCTTGGTCACCGAGCGCAAGATCACCTATGAGGAGGCAGTGAAACACAGCTCCAGCCCTTCCGACTTCGCCCTGCTCTTCCGAGGTGTCTCCGGCGCAACCGAAAACTGGCAAGGGCAAACCAAATCGGGCGGCGAGACTGGCACCAGCAGTCAGCAGTTCGAGATCGATCGATTTGGCAAGTAGCGACAGATGCCCATGACGCATAACGACACTGATTTTCACAGCAGCCGGCCAGGACGAATGGTCTTTATCCTGCGGGCGCTGCTCGTGGGCCTTGCCTTCATGGTCGCAAGCGAAGGCCTGGCTCGGGCCGAGGGCAATGTGGCCTTCACGGCCTTCACGGGACCGCAGTCCACGAAGTTTCAAAAGCTCGTCGAGCCCCTGGTCAAGAAGTCGGCCTCGCTGGTCTCGAGTTCGCGATACCGCAAAGCGACCAAGCAGATTCGCCGCTTTCGCCCCAACAAGAACGGTCTCACCAAGATAGCCCGTCGTCTGAAGCTGAGCGGTTTCATCACCGGCAAGGTCAGCCGCAAGCGCGGCAAGTTCGTTGTGACCCTGACCTTCCGCGATGCAGAAGGCGACCTCATGCTCGATGAGCTGAGCGTGACGACCAAACGCCCGAGTCTCACCAAGCGACAAAAGCGCGACCTAGAAAAGGACCTGGCTCGTGTTCTCGGCAAGATGGGCTCCGTCGGTGACGACGACGACGACGATGACGACGATGATGACGACGACGACGTCAAGGGCGACGACGACGACGACGATGACGACGACGACGTCAGCGACAAGGGCGATGACGACGATGATGACGACGACGATGACCCCAAGGGTGACGACGACGATGATGACGATGACGATGACGACACTCCCAAGGGTGACGATGATGACGATGACGACGACGACGATGACGATGACGATGACGATGACGATGCCGGCGGGTCAGATGTCCTCGCGGTGGTCTCGGGTCGCAGCCGTCCCGTGGAAGCCATCGCTGGCTTGTCCTTCACCTCGCGAAGCCTGAGCTTTGACGCCGACTCCTCGTCCGCAGCACCACAGGGCTACGCCGGCGCGCTGGTTCCGGGCCTGCTGGTCGATTTGAACATCTACCCGATGGGCTTCAATGCCAAGCAGAAGGGCTTTCTTCGCAACATCGGCGTCAATGTCGTCGTCGATCGAGTGCTCAAGATCGAATCGAAGGTTCAAGGCATGGCAGACACGGTCCTCGAGACCGCCCAGACTCGCTACGGCTTTGGTGCCGTCTATCGCCACAATCTCAACCCCGACAAGGAGCGCGGCGTGACCATTCGCGCCACCATGAAGTACTCCTTGCTCAGCTTCAACATCGACAAGACGAATGCGCCGGCCGTTACCATCCCCAATGTCGACTACAGCTATCTCGAGCCTGGCATTGCCCTGAGCGTGCCGGTGACTCCCACGGTGGATATCTCAGCTGGCGGGCACTTCTACGTCATTCAATCCACCGGCGAGATCCAGGAGGGAGGCCAGTACGGGGGCGCCGGCGTGACGGGTTTCGATGCGGAGGTTGCCGCCACGTACATGTTGACGCCGCAAATCTTGCTGCGCGGTGGCGCTCGCTACGCGGCCATTTCATACACATTCGATGGCTCCGGAATGCTCACCGACCGCGATGCCAACGGTCAGCAGGACGTGGGTGGCGCCAGCGACAACTACATCGGTCTGAGCGCGACGGCGGGCTACCTGTACTAGGTCCTTGCCACGGGTTCTTGCTAGGGTTAGGGACAACGGCGGCGAACTGTCAATGAGCGGAACGGATCACCGAGACAACACGCGAGTGCCAGTAGCACTGCGAATCAAGTTGCGCTTTCGCAACGTCGATACCTTTATCTCGAAGTTCGCTACCAACATTTCCACCACCGGCATGTTCATCAGCAGCCGCAAGCCACGCGAAGCAGGCACACACCTGCGCTTCGAGTTGCGACTCGCTGACGACTCCACCGTGATCGCCGGCAAAGGGCGAGTGGTCTGGGTGCGCGACTACGATCCCGAACGCCCCAAAGATCCGCACGGCATGGGCATCGAGTTTGTGAGCCTCAGTCGCGGCAGCCGTGAGCTCATCGAGAAGATCGTGAGTGCGCGCATCGGCCAGGGCCTGGGTGCCGCCGAGGATATTCCCCATTCTCGCAAGCCATCGCGGCCAGCGCCCGCAGGCACAGTGGCAACGCCCTCTGAGCCGCTTGCGGCGCCTTCCGAGAAGGTCTCGGCGCCATCCAAGGCACAGCCTGCAGCTACCAAGAACAACTCTGAGACCGCCCAGGGCCTTGCAGGGAGCAAGAAGGCTGTGGTGCCCGCCCCCAAAACGCGCGCGCCCAATCCAGTGCTAAACCAGAGTCCGGCACGAGGACAAAGCTCCGGTGTCGTCGAACTGAGTCTCGACGATCTGGATAGCTCCCAAGTGGACTTGGGTGCGGTACTGCGGCGTGCCCGCGAGCTGGTTGGCAAAGGCAACCCCGACCGGGAGCTGGACGAGCTCTTCCGAGTTAGCGCCGCGCCCATCGCCGAGACCGTCGATGATGCCTCGCACCGCCTGGCGCAAATGCTGGGCGGCCGCGCCGTGCACACCCGACGGACCCGACCTGCAGACCCACCAACCGACCACGCTGCTCTGGCCGATCTTGCGCAGGACGCGCCCACACCAGGCCCGCCAAGTCAGGAGGCCCTCGACACGGGGGAGAGCGAGGCTCTCGACGCGGCCCTCTACACACTCGACACGGGGGAGAGCGAGGCTCTCGACGCGGCCCTTCACGCTGCTCTCGACACGGGGGAGAGCGAGGCTCTCGACGCGGCCCTTCGCACTGCCCTCGACACGGGGGAGAGCGCCGCCCTCGATGGCGCGGAGAGCACGGCTGCCAGCACCTCGGTTGACCTCGCTGCCAGCGCAGCCGGAGCGCTAACGGTTATTGAGGACAGCGTCGACATCGAGCTGCCCGCGACTGACGAAGTGCCCGCGCTCGCCGAAGCCCTCGAAACCATCGAAGACGAAGCGGGGGACTTTGGCAACTCTGATCACGAGCGTCCCACGATGGTCGGCGCCGGGATCAGCGCAGCGCTCGCCCTCGACGACGCCCTGGCCGCACTCGGAGAGACGACTGACCCTGCTGCGCAAACCATCGAGGAAGGCCTCGACTCGACATTGGCCTCGCTGGACCTAGAGGATTCGGGCGACACTCGCGCACCGCGAGCAGAAACGGATGAATCCCCCGACGTGATCAGCGATGAGCCCATCGATGAGTCCGTCGACCTAACCATGTTCGAGGACGAGGACGCCACCGACTACGAGCGCCGTTACTCTGTCACCTCGGTCCCCAATGGCATTGATGTCGGGGTACTCGATCCTGGTGGCCTCGAAGACAATGGCATTTACGAGCTGAGCAAACCCGGCTCAGGCCCCATCGACCTTCTCAGGCTGGCAGACTTGCCCGCGACACGTCGCCGTGATGACGAAGAAGAATTCGACGCAGAGGTCGAACTCGATCTTCCGGACTAGAGCGCAGCGCTCGACCAGTGGGCACGAGCCCAAAAAGCTGCGCACACTATTCGGACTGCGCGTGATAGCGGAGCTTGGGCACGATCTCAGCTGGATTGCCATTGTGCTCACGCCATAGCTCGATAAGACGAGTCGCATGCGTGCGTCCGGTCTCGACCACCTCGACGAGCGGGTCGAGGTAGGGAACTTCGGCCGGTGCAAAGCGCAACAGGCCGTCGCGAACGATAGCGAGTAACTGCTTGGAGAGCTCGCCGGCACTCAGCTTGCTGCCAGGCATTCGCGCCTCAAGGCCCAGTCGATTGACCTCGACACCAAACTCCTGACGCTGTGCAAAGGTCAGCGACGCTGTCAGCGCGGTCGCCTCCGCACAGGCGCTTTCGTCGTACAGAAAGCCCGCGCACAGCGCTCCCAGTGCCACGGTCATGCCGATGCTATTGGCATCACAGCCGCGCACCTCGAGGTACTGCTTTGCGCGAGCCTCGGGAAAGAGGGTCGACAAGTGCAGCCCCCAATCGCTCATGGTCGGCATCTGCCCCTGAAAGCCCGTCTTCATGAACTCTCGGAAGGTCATGCCTCCGGCTGGAATGTAGGTGTCGCGATAAACGAAAAACAGAGGCACGTCGAGAGCCCACTCGGCATAGCGTCGGAAGAACTCGCCCTCTTCGAAGACAAAGTCCAAGAGCCCGCAGCGATCTGGATCCATCTTGGTCCAGACGTGACCGCGATAGCTCTGATAGCCACTCTCTTTGCCATCGACGATGGGCGAGTTGGCGTACATCGCCGTGAGCATGGGCGTGACCGCCATGATCGCGCGGGTCTTTTGCAGGGCATCCTGGTCACTGCCATAATCCAAGTTGACCTGGACCGTGGCGGTGCGCTTCATCATCTCATGAGAGAGCTCGCCACGAGTCGGCAGGTAGTCGCGCATGATGTTGTAGCGATACTTGGGAACCCAGGGAACGTCCTTGATCGTTCCCCAAGGCCTGAACCCAGCGGAGATCCATTCCGCGCCGATGATCTTGCTCGGCTCTTCAATGAAGGCGAGGAAGGAACGCAAGTCCTCGTCGAGGTCCTGCGACGATCGATGAGGCCTGGCCGCGTGCTCGAGCTGCGCGCCCGGCTCGATGCTCACCTGCCGATCGCGGCAGGTCAGCGCAATGATGTTCTCGCCCTCGCGAACACCTTGCCAGCCAGCTTTCTCCAGGGCCTGAAGAATGTGCGTGAGACCACGGGGGCCGAAATAGGGTACGGGCGCCCCTAAGTGCTGCCCGCCCATGAGCACGCCGTGCATCTCGTGCTCGGTGCCCACCCGCCAGGCTTCTCGGGGCTTGCAAGCCGTGGTGAAATAGCTGAGCAGATCCTCGATGGACGTTACGACCGGACTTTCACCACCGACGAGATACAAAGTCTGTCGATCCTAGGCTTGGGAAGCAGCCAAGGTCAAACCCCAGGAGCACAACAGTCGTGATAGCTTGGGGCTCCCCAAAGAGGCCCCCGTACCGGAGACTTGCCATGGCTTTGTCACTCGAAAATCCAGCTCTGCTCCCTCAACAAGCGCGCCTACTGGAGCTTCTGACCAAGCTCTCCTTTCAGAAGCGCGAGGTCGTGCTCTCCTCGGGCAAGACCAGCAACTTCTACATCGACTGCAAGCAGACCAGTCTGACGGCCGAGGGGCACTTTCTCATTGGCCAACTCTTCTGCTCGGTGATCGCAAGTCGAGCAGCCAAGGCGGAAGCCATCGGCGGACTCACCCTCGGCGCTGACCCGCTGGCGTCGGCGACTGCCACAATGAGTTTCCTCGGCGGCCATCCACTGGCAGCGTTTCTGATTCGCAAGGATGCCAAAGGCCACGGAACAGAACAGTTCTTAGAGGGCATGAGCAACTTGCGTACTGGGATGCCTGTCGTCATCCTCGAAGACGTCGTGACCACGGGCGCTTCGACCATCAAGGCCATTGAACGCGCACGCGCGGCCGAGCTCGATGTGATCATGGCCCTGGCCCTGGTCGATAGAGACGAAGGCGGTCGCGAGGCCGTCGAAGCTCACACCCCACTGGTTTCCCTATTTACTCGACACGACTTCCTCGCCTAGCGATCGCCATGCACCGATTCTTCGCCAGTCTTCTCGTTTGCGGTCTCCTGGCCGCCGCTACCGGTTGTTTTCGTGCCTCTCAGCCCGTCCATCTGAGCGAGGACTGGCCAAAGAAGGCTGGCGACTACTCCGACGCAACCGACGATTGGACACGTCGCGGCCTCTTGCGGGCCTCCTTCGACGATCAGGGTAGTCAACTCCTGGAGCTCTACGCGACCTTCCTGTCGACCGAGTGGCGAGCCGCCTATGTTCAGCGACAGGCCGAGCTGCAGACGATGAGCGAGGCGAGCCGCAAAGAACTCGAAGACGCGCAGCGCAAGATTGCCGCCGACAGCCACCAACTGGTCTTGTTGGTCTCGACCTACGATCCCAAGTACAACGACCTGCACCGAGAGCGATCGATTTGGCGCGTGGTTCTCGTCGACGATGCCGGCAATGAGATCGCAGCCACCAACATCGACAAAGATCGTCGCCCACGGCAGCTCATCTCCGCCGAGTTCAAGAAGTTTGGCGACTTCGCAGAAGCCTACCTGGTGACCTTTCCGCACGCCCCCGCGATCCTCAGCGGCAAGAAGTTCTCGCTTCGGGTGACGAGTTCGCTTGGCACCGTGCAAGTCGACTGGCGACGCCAGTAGAGCCAGAACCGCTAGGGTGCTCGGTCGGGAGAGTCCTGGCCGCTGCGCTTAGCTCTTCTTGCCCTTGCGACGCCGCTTGGCCATATCGGGATCGGCCATAAAGCGCCCCCAGAAGGTCTTGGGCACTTCGTAGTCATCGTCGAGATCGTCGAAGTTGTCGAGCGCCACAGGAGGCGCCTTGGAGTCCGCGAGGCCTCGATTAAAGAAGGCTTCTTCGTCGGCACTAAAGTGGGCGGCTTCGCTGGAGGCTGACGATGCCGCCGCCGCCATGTCTTCCACGCTTTTGGCGTCGCGCTCACTCTTGGAGTCGGCTCGCTTGCCTGGCTTCTTGACCTTGACCAGAGCCTTGCCATGGAGCGCGGCCTGCACCGCCGCCATGCTGTCCTTGGCGGTCTCCGACACACGCGCGTGCGCTCGCTTGACCTCCTCGGGATCGTAGGCCAGGGCGGCTGCCTTGGCCGCCGTTGGCGTCGCAAGAGCAGATGCCGCTGCGCCAGATGCCGCTGCGCCAGATGCCGCTGCGCCAGATGCCGCTGCGCCAGATGCCGCTGCGCCAGATGCCGCTGCGCCAGATGCCGCTGCGCCAGATGCCGCTGCGCCACTGGCCGGCGCGCTCTCGCGCAACAAGGCATCACTGACCTGCACGCTAGGAAGCGAAGGCACGCTGGCTACCACATCTTCTGGGTCGGGAGCCGGCCCCGAGTCGATAGCGCCGGAATCGAGAGCGACCAGAGCGTGGCGAGTGGCTGGCGAGGTTTGCTCCTCCCAACGGGCGGCCAGGGCCGGGTCGGCCTCCGCTTCGGGCACAGCGCCCCTGCCGCTCAAATCCGTCGCGCCCCAACTTGCATCGACGACGATGTTGCTCGATGAGGCCCCTGCGCTGGCCGAGGTGGAAGAGCCGCTCGGCTCGCGCGCGGGCTCGGTGCCCGCACCAGGTCGCTTGGCGGTTATTTCGCCGAAAGCTGCGGTCGAGGGCACCACCTGGCTGAGCTCTTCGGGCGTCTGCACGCCAGGAAGAACGTCGCTCCAGCTCTGTTCGTTGCGCTTGACTGACAGCGCTGGCACTGGTTCGGCAGGCGTCTTCTCACGAAGATTGGCCTTGGGCGGCGAAGCCGGTTGGCCTTTGGCCGGTCCGATCGGGCGCGAATCTTCGGGCGCGATGGGAGCACCGATTTCGCCACCCACCAGCCACTCCTCGATGGCGAGTGCCGTGTGCATCAGATGCTTGGGTGCCTCTTTGTTGGCCTTGCGAACGAATCCCTGCTCCGAGAGGCGACACGCGATACGCAGGGTCTCGAAGATGCGATAGGGGCTGTCCTCAATGACGTCAGCAACCGAGCCCGTGCCATCGAAGAGGTTCAAAACCTCTTTGACCTGTGCGGGCAGCGCCGTCGCGTCGAGACTGGCATCGGGAGCCAGCACGGCAGAGGGCGAGAGGCCACCGGCAATGCTCTTGATCTCCTCGAGGAACTGCTCGCAATCGCGGACCAGCTCGGCTCGCTCCATTGGGATTTGCTGGCGGCGAACCACTTCTTCTTCGCGAAGATCGAAGCGCGCATTGGTCCAGAGCAGGGCCTGATGGAGGGCAGAGAGGCCATGAAGGCCACCCATTTGCGCGGAGGTGACCTCGCCCTGGTAGAAGCGCAGCTCGCCTCGGCGCAGGCCACGCAAGA
>JAHEAK010000870.1 GCA_024642805.1 Kofleriaceae bacterium
CGTATCGCTGTAGCCTCTACCTTCGAAGTTCGCGATGAGCTCGGTGCTGAGGTCGAGTCCAACGCGCAGGTTGTCCTCGGGGTTTTCCCAAAGTGTCGCCTCGACACCGAAATTGGTCCCTGCGCGCTGTTGGGGCGCTTCCGAGGACACACCAAAGGGTTGGTCCAGCGGAGCCAGAGGCGCGCTCTTTTTGACCGAGAGCGGTGCCTGCCACCAGAACTCGAAGTGCGGCTCGGCCCAGTCGATCTGGCGCGCCATCGAGCTCCACAGGCGAATGTCAGTGACGCCTTCGGATACGCCGTTGCTGCCCTCGGGATTGGCGCGATTGAACTTCTTGCTTGCCCCAATGGGCACGCGAATCTCGGCGCCAATTTTCCAAGTCGGCTTGGTGTCGTCGCGCTCTTGATTCATGGGCGCAAAGCCGACGCCAAGGTGCAACTGCGTCGTGCCACGCCGACTCGGACTTCGAAAGATGGTCGAGCCGCCGGTGAAGCCGGGGCCGTTGGGATCGAGAGAGTCGAAGCCGGTATCGGGCAGCAAGCCATCCTGGATGGTGCTTGAGTTTTCCGCGTTGATGCAGGTCGGCGTTCCGCCGCCCGGAAAGACACACGGGGTGTCGCGCTGGTCGAAGGAGAGCTTGCCGGTCTGATTGAGGACGATGGGCATCTCGCCGTAGAGCCATAGGTCGTGAAAGACGCCGAGCTCAAGGCGCGGTACCAACTCGTGCTTGCTGCCAGAAAAGACCAGGTCGCGCACGATGGGCGTAGGGTCCTCGGCGTTGGTGCCAGGGAAGCCGACGAACTCGCGCTTGATGGCGGAGCTGCGCGAGGAAAAGCGGTAGTGCAGACTCGAGTGCAGCGCAAAGTGATCGCCATGGGTGAAGGCGCTGGCAACCTCGACGGCAGGGCTGGCCTGCGCGGAGGAATGGCTCACCAGAAGCCACGCAGCGGGCAAGAGCAGGGCGGGAAAGCGGTGTCGTCGATTGGAATGCATAGCGAATCTTCGGGGCTGTTCGTCGGGGCTGTTTTGTCGGGGCGAGTTTCGGTCGGCCTGGTTTTGGCCTGGTTGTCGGCCTAGTTTCCGGCCTCTTTGTCGCGAAGTCCGAACTCCTTCATCTTCATCTGTAGGCTCTTGCGACTGATCTTGAGCAGCTTGGCCGCCTGGGTGACGTTGCCAGCGGTCTCGTTGAGGGCTTGTGCGATGAGTTCCTTTTCAACGCGGCTGGTCTCGGCTCTGACGGCCTCTTTCAAGGAGGTCTTGCCGGCTTCGAGTGGCTCGCTCGGGCTGCGGGGCAGGGCGATGGGCGCAGCATCATCGCAAGGGGGCTTGCCAGAGAACTCGGCTGGTAGCTCGGAGAGCTGAATGAGCGGCGAGTTGCCGAAGAGAATGGTGCGTTCGAGGACGTTCTCGAGCTCGCGAATGTTTCCTGGCCAGTGATGCTCACGCAGTGCCTCGAGTGCGTTCTCGTCGATGCCGCGTACGTCCTTGCTCAGACGCGTGCGGAACTTATCGATGATGTGCGAGACCAGCTGCGGAATGTCCTCGCGACGCTCGCGCAGCGGGGGAATCCCGAGAGGCACGACGTTGAGTCGGTAGTACAGGTCCTCTCGAAACGCGCCGCTGGCTACCTCGCGATCGAGGTCTCGATTGGTCGCGGTGATGAGCCTAACGTCGACCTTGATGGTCTTGATGCCGCCCACGCGCTCGAACTCCTGCTCTTGAATGGCGCGCAGAAGCTTGACCTGCATCTCGACGGGGATTTCGCCGATCTCGTCGAGAAAGAGAGTGCCACCGTCAGCCAGCTCGAAGCGGCCCGGCTTGGACGAGGTTGCGCCCGTGAAGGCACCTTTCTCGTATCCGAATAGTTCTGATTCCATCAGATCTTTGGGGATGGCCGCGCAGTTGATCTTGATGAAGGGTTTCTTGGCGCGGCTGGAGTTCTCGTGCAGCGCTTTGGCCACAAGCTCCTTGCCAGTGCCCGATTCGCCCGTCACCAGCACGGTCGAGGGCGTGTTGGCGACCCGGTCGATGACGTCGAAGACCGCTTGCATGCGGGGCGAAGTGCCAATCAGTCCATGGCGTCCGCTCTCTTCATGTGTGGGCTCGACTCGAGGCTCGTTGTGGTTGGCGCGCCCCTGGCGAACAGCCTTCTCCACGATCAGTCGAATCTGATCTTGCTCGAAGGGCTTTTCTATATAGT
>JAHEAK010000871.1 GCA_024642805.1 Kofleriaceae bacterium
CTGCGTGGAGGTAGATGCGAGTCCCGTCGAGCAGCCGAAGCACGCTCGCATCGATGTGCCAGATCTCGTTTGGCGCGGTTGCGTTGACTCCGACTTTGGGTTTGGCGGGGTAGAGTCGAAGCCGCGGGCGTCGCCATCCACGTTCACGGATGAGGCGTCCCCAGGTGATCGGGTGGGCGAAGACTCGGCCTGCTCGCTGCGCGTGAAGAGCCAGCGCTCGAATGGACATGTGACGATGGTCCGAGGATTCGACCATGTCGCCCATCGCCGTGACCTCACTGAAGGTGAGTCGGCCCGGACGAGAGCGGGGGCAACTGGGTCGGTCATCGAGCGAACAAGACTTCTGTCGGGCAGCCCAGGCGCGGATAGCGGGACTTTGAGAGACCGATGACTCTGAGGGCGTGAGCGAGTGGGATGTGTTCGCGTGCTCTGTTGATGGCTTGGAGAAGAGCCTGTTTCCTGGTGCCCTCTGGCAGTCGGCTCAGATCGCGAAATGGCATTGCCGAGGTCCGAATTAGGGCGAGGAGCAGCCTCACGACTTGTCGGAGGATTACGTTCTGCGCCTCAATTCGGCTGAGCTGAACGCGAAGCGTGTGCTCGTCTGGTGGCTCAAGGGTGACGACATGACGAGCACCGCGCCGAATCCAAGCTCTGGTCGTTGAGCGCGGGATGTTCAGTTGAGGAAAGAGGTTGGGGTCGCCGCTGCCGACAATCGCTTCTCGAATACGGTGGTCGTAGGTCCTGCCCATGGATAGAGCAGACTACGACTCAGAGGTCGTGCGCCTCCGGTCAGGCCAAACGGGTCATTCTAGCTGAATTTGCCTATGGTGCATCTGCACGCGGCAAAGTCCTGAATGTCATGCAGCTCAGCAGGGGTGGAGCATGAGACCGGCGACCTCGCTTTTTACGAGGGGCATGAAGCGCCAGGCGGTGTCGTGCACCCACTCTACCTTGGTGGTCGAGCGGCTAGAGCCTTTACCCTTCTTCACCATTGCGCGGACGAAACCTGGGCGGTCGAGGATTACCTCGACCTCGTAGTGCTCATCGGAGAGCAGTTGGGAGTCCTGTTGGAAGGCGCTGGCTACGCGCGCTTCGCTGTCTTGAAAATAATCCAAGTCGTTGCTGTAGCGCAGCGAGTTGGGCTCGATGTGCATGGCAGCGCCGCCGGCGAGATAGCTTTCGTCGTCGCGGTGGCACGCCAACAAGCGAGCGACGGCCTCCTGAAAATCGGTTAGCGGCATAGCTGAGCGGCCTTTTCCCATCCGGCGCGGGCACCATGTGCTTGGAGATGTTTCACGATCCAAGGGATGTCAGCCCCGGTCACAACATAGTCAGGATCGAAGGACCAGAAGCAAGTGGCGTGAAAGTCGCGGTAGGCGCGCCTCGCTTCACGGACGCGCACCATCTGGCGTGCCGACTCCGAGCTGAGCGTGCGCCGGCTCTTGCGGCCCCCGCGGCGCCCGATGTCTCGGAGGTACTTCTGAACGATCGTTTCCATGTACTTAGCTTAAGCCGCTTATGATAGAATGCACGTAAATGAACGGGACTTTCACGAATTGAGGGCCCGTGTTGCCCAGAAATAGGATCAGAGGCGGCGGGGGGGTCGGGTTTTCGATTGAGAGTACAGAGAGACAGGAAGAGAGCAGGGCAAGGTCACCTTTGAGGGGCTGCCCGAGTGATTTCAAGCGCCGAAGGGCAAACAAAGGGTGCAATCGGCAGCCCAACAAACCATCAGCCTTCATCCACTTCTCGGGGTGAATCGGCTCCGTGCTAAGCTCGCTATCGCCGGAGCCCCGAGATGCGAGGGCCTGCCGGAAAGCTGAAATGCCTGGAGCCGGGGGCGCTCTGTCGCGCAAGGGGAGAATTCGGACTGGTCGGTGCAGCCGCCCCTCGCTCGAGCTTGTGCGAAGTGTCCGTCACTCGCTCACAAAGGTCGTCACGCTCATCGCCGGCAGTACCGCCGGAAGCGAGCCGTCCGTCACGGCGATGGGAGCCCCTTCGGCCCAGTTCTCCGAAGCCGAGGTGAGGTGGGGGACCATCGCGCTGGGCACCGTTTCGCCCGAGATGGCGATGGGGACATTGACGGCCTCGCTTCCCTCATTGATGGCCACGATCACGACCTCGCCACCATCGCCCAAGTAGGCTGAAACCATGATGTCAGCTGGTGAGGGGCCCCCCACCCGCACGGCGTGGAAGACA
>JAHEAK010000872.1 GCA_024642805.1 Kofleriaceae bacterium
TCTCGGCCCCGCACTCATCAGCAATGAGAGCAGAGAGACCAGCGAGCTGCCCGCCCACGAGCAGGAGCGCGTGGCGGAGCTCATCGCGCTCTTGCGCGAGCACGGCGGCAACATCAGTGCCGTCGCCAGAGCCATGGGCAAGGTGCGCCCACAGATTCAGCGCTGGCTCAAGCGCTACGAGCTGGACGCCGAGAGCTATCGCAACGAACCTGGCAAGCCCTCCTCTGACTGAGGAGGAAGTGCAAGCGCCCCTTGCGCTGACGATGCGGGTGCAAGCGACACCTGCTCGTCGAGAGCAACAATAACCCGACTAGTCCTCGAGTCGCAGGTCGACCATCAAGCTGTTGGCGAGTGCTTCCAGATCGCTGCGCAACTCGCCGAGCGCGAGGTCTGGCGGGCAGCGAATGCCCGCTTGCATCTTGAAGAGACGGCCACCGCCGAGCGGTGCGTCGCTCACTTCCGAACTCAGCTCGAGCACGGTGACTTCGCGGGCGGCCAGCGCACTGGAGATGTCGCGCACGATGTTGGGTTGATCGGAACCGACCAGCTCGAGCCAGTAGGTGGGTCCATCGTGTTCGGCCTCGACGTGCTCGTCTTCAACGATGACCTTGAGCCCTTCGGGGCCGAGCTCACCAAGGGCCTTGGTGAGTGCCGCGGCTTTGTCCTTGTCGACCTGTACCTGCAAGATGCCAGCGAAGCGACCGCCGAGGCGTGCCATGTGACTGGCTTCCCAGTTGGCACCGTGACCACTGATGACGCTACTGATGGCCTTGACTAGACCAGGGCGGTCCTTGCCGATGACGGTGAGAACGAGAGATGTCGACATGCTGCCAGTTTCTCACCATTGCCCGCGAAGATCATCGGCAGTTCGCGCGAAGTTCAGGAGCCGTCTGCTGAAGTGCTGTGCTGGAGTGCTCTGCTGCGGCGTGCCGGCACCGAAATGGACAAGGGCAAGGACACACTCCCGGCAGCTTCAGTCGAGGAAGCCGGCGATCGATTCACCGGCAAAGAGCTCTTCCACCCTCTCGCGGCGGCGAATCTCTTCGTGCTGCGCGCCCTTGACCATAACCTCACACGCGCGCGGCCGCGTGTTGTAGTTGCTGGCCATGGAGAAGCCGTAGGCACCGGCGGATCCGATGGTCAAAAGCTCACCGCTGTGCACTTCGGCCAGATCGCGATCGCGGGCGAAGAAGTCGCCGGTCTCGCAGATGGGACCCACGACGTCGGCGACGATGCGTGATCGCGCATCATCGACATGCACGGGCTCGATCGGGTGGTAGGCGCCGTAGAGAGCGGGGCGCATCAGATCGTTGAAGGCCGCATCGGTGATGACGAACTTCTTCACCTCGGAGTCTTTGCAGTACAGGACCTTGGTAAGAAGAACACCGGCGTTGCCAGCGATGACGCGACCAGGCTCGCAGATGAGGCGAATGCCTTTCTTGCTGAGCGGCTCGAGGGCGCCCGCTAGTGCCATGCCGTAGCTTGCCGGCGAGGGCGGAGCGCCCTCCCCTGGTTCGCTATAGGGAATGCCAAGGCCACCGCCGACATCGACGTAGCGAATGCCAATGCCCGAGGCGATGAGTCGATCGACCAGGGAGGCTAGCTTCTGCGCGGCATCGACAAAGGGCCCGGTATCGACCAGCTGCGAGCCGATATGACAATCCACACCCACGACCTCGATGTGCGCAAGCGAAGCCGCGCGCTGGTAGCTCTTTTCGGCGGCTGCCCAAGCGATGCCGAACTTGTTCTTCTGCAAACCCGTCGAGATGTAGGGATGGGTCTTGGCATCGACGTTGGGATTGATGCGCAGGCTCACGCACGCACGCTTGCCCTCGCCCTCGGCGACCTGGTTGAGTAGCTCGAGTTCGGCTTCCGACTCGACGTTGAAGACCAGGATGTCGGCGGCCAGCGCGGCCTGCATTTCTTCGGCGGTCTTGCCGACACCGGAGAAGACGATCTTGTCGGCGGGAATGCCCGCGCGCAGTGCACGCGCAAGCTCGCCACCGGAGACGATGTCAGCACCGGCGCCGAGCGAGCCCAAAAGGTGCAGGACGCTCAAGTTGGAGTTGGCTTTGACCGAAAAACAAATCAGGTGATCGAAGCTGGCCAGTGCCTGATCGAAGACCTCGAAGTGGCGCTTGAAGGTGGCGTGGCTGTAGACGTAGGTCGGCGTTCCGTAGGTGGCTGCGATCTCGC
>JAHEAK010000219.1 GCA_024642805.1 Kofleriaceae bacterium
AAACCGCCGTGGGCGATGCGTCAATTGTCACCGGCGTCACGGGACGCCAGCGCGTGCCTGCGACCGCGTGGATGGCTGTGCGCCAGCGCTGCAAGTGACCGAGCTTTGCGCCTGGAGTGCAATGGCTGGCGTGCTACAACCAGGGAGCTATCCAAGGAACCACTATGAAGACCAAGATCCTCCTCGCCCTCGCCCTTCTCGCCGCTGCCTTCTGGGTCTTCGGAGGTGGCGCCGTCCAGGCACCGGATCAAAAGCTGGTGGGTCACTTCGACAAGATGTGCAAGATCGCCGAGCGCGGCATCGCCTCCCCGGAGGCTGGCGTCAAGAGGCTCTTCGCCTACTACGGGTCCCACGGCCCTGAGATGCTCAAGGAATGGGGCAACCTCCTGGTCAAGATCGAGAGCATCAAGGACGACGCTGCCCACGACGAGCGTGCTCGCGTGGCCGGTCGCCGACTACATAAGGCCCTGGCCTCGTGCGAGCAGACCTACAATCGCTTCGGCGCGGCCGTGGCCGCCGATCCCAAAGCCAGCCAGCTCCTCGAGCGTGGCACCACTCGCTTTAGCCGCACTCTCGAGCTCATCTTTAGTGGCGGAAGCGCAAGTGGCGAAAACGCAAACGCGATGATGCTCCTTCCTGGGCTCGCCGGGCGTACCGGGCTCGCTGGGCTGCCCGGGCTCGATGGGCTCGATGCCTCGCTCGGTGAAACGCGCTGAGCTGGTCCGAATGGGCGAGCCTGCCTGGCGCACCCGAGGAGCGCGCCGAGCTTGCGCTTACCTGGCCAGCTGAGCGCTCTGTCCATCGAGCGCGCGGGCGATGCCAATGAGCTCGAGGAATTCCTGACGCAGGGGATCCTGACTCTTGGCGACGGCTTTGACCGCCATCTCCTGCAGCTGGGCCCAGTTCAAGCTGCCCTTGTAGCCCGAGTCCTTGAGCAAGAGGCCAAAGCCAGCCACCGATGCCGCAAAGCGCATCTCGGGGCTGGCCGAGGCGAAGGCCACCGATCGATTGGCCACCTTCTGAGCGGTCAGCAGACTCCCGCTCTGTCCTGGCAACTTGTAGCGCAGGCGAAGCTCCAGTAGCTGGCTGGCCGTGCTGCCCGTCTTTGGTTCGATCTCGTAGAGCGCCGTCACCGTGTGTCCTGGACCTAGTTCGCCTGCGTCGGCCTGATCGTTGTCGAAGTCTTCGTTGTCCATTGTGCGATTCTCGTAGCCGATGAGCCGGTAGCTCTCGACAGCATCGCGATTGAAGTCGACCTGAATCTTGACGTCCTTGGCGATAGTCACCAGCGTGGACCCTCCTTCGTCGACGAGAACCTTCTTGGCTTCCCTGGCCGAGTCTATATAGGAGTAGTTGCCGTTGCCCTTGTCGGCGAGTGTCTCCATGGTCTCGTCATTCAAGTTGCCTTCGCCAAAACCGAGAATGCTCAGGTAGACCCCGCTCTCGCGTTTCTTCTCGATGAGGGCCACAAGCTCCTCGGTGCTGGTCATGCCCACGTTGAAGTCACCATCGCTGGCCAAAATGATGCGGTTGATGGCCTCGGGGTCGAAGTTCTCTGCGGCCAGGGCATAGGCAAGCTCGATGCCCTGCGCGCCATTGGTGCTGCCACCACTCTGCAATTTGTCGAGGGAGCCGAGAATGGTGCTGCGATCAGCGCCCGAGGTTGGCAGCAGGACGGCTCCGGCGGCGCCCGCGTACACCACGATGGAGACATGGTCTTCTTCGCGCATGGTTTCGACCAGCATCTCGAAGCCCTTCTTGAGCAGTGGCAGTTTGTTCGGGCTCGACATCGAACCGGAGACGTCGATGAGGAAGACCAGATTGCGTTTGGGAAGCGAGGCCGTATCGATGCGCCGACCCTGCACTCCAATTTTGAGCAACTGGTGGCCGGTGGCCCAGGGAGCGCTGCTCAGCTCGGTGTGAATGGCAAAGGGCTGGTCACCACTTGGGCCTTCGTAGTTGTAGCTGAAGTAGTTGACCAGTTCTTCGATGCGCACGGCGCTGGCAGGCGGCAACTGCTTGCTGAGCAGAAAGCGGCGCGTGTTGGCGTAGGAGGCTGTGTCGACGTCGATGGAAAAGGTCGAGACCGATTGCGTCTGGGTGTCTTGATAGCGGTTCTCGTCGATGTGGGCGTAGCGCTCACCATCAGCCTCTGCCTCGTAACTCGGAGGAGCGCCCATGGCCATGTCATCTGGCTGGTAGGCAACCCGAGAAGCTTCCGGGTAGCTGCTGTGTTGGGCCTGCTTGGCTCCTCCACAGGCAACGAGGGCGAAAAGGGCAGTGGCCAAGAGCGTGGATTGCGAGCTTGTAGGCATGCCCCCATAACGGTGCCCCTCAGCCTGGCTTACAGGCCCACTTCGATTTGCCTGAAATCGCCTCGGGCCCACCCCCTCACCTGCTCTTCCGACCAGCTCATTGCCAGCTCATTGCCAGCTCATTGCCAGCTCATTCCCAGCTCATTCCCAGCTCATTGCGAGGGGCCGGGGGCCGTCCATTGCCGCGCGGCCTGAGGTATTCTACCCAGGTGCATGGTGCTGGCGATCGGCCTCTTCTTATCTTCGTCAGTGATATTCACCTGACCGATTCCTTGCACGGCACTGCCATCTCCAAGAAGGACACCTTCGCGCGCTTCTGGGAACGCATTCAGGGAGCGCGCGGCAAGCGCCCCGCCACCTTGTGCTTCGTGGGCGACCTCTTCGACATCGTGCGATCGCCGCGCTGGTTCTTGTCGCGGGCACGCCCCTATCACGAGCCGGGCGCGGAGGTCTTGGCCGTGGTCGAGACCATCATCGACGCCGTGCTCGAGCGCGAGAGCGAGTTCTTCCGAGTGATTCGCGAGCAGGTGCAAACCGGCGCGCTCGCCATCCACTACGTTCTCGGCAATCACGATCGACTGCTCGGCTTCTCCGCCGCCGCCCGACGCAAGGTCTGGAAGGCCATGACCGGCGAGGACAAAGACATCGAGTTTGGCGCGGAAGCGGTCTTTCCCGATCACGGAGTCATCGCCTACCACGGGCACGTCAGTGACAAGATCAACTACGACGCCAGCGGTCGCGGCACCATTGGCGACGCCATCGGTTCCGAGCTCATCGTGCAGTTTCCCAACCGGGCTCGTGAAGTGCTCGACATGGCTGACTATCCCGAGCTCGACGACATCGACGATGTGCGGCCCATCTACGCGGTTCCCGCCTGGGTGCGCAGGCAAGGGGCGATTGATCGCAGCTTGCTGCGACCTATCGGCGACACCTGGGCCATGTTGGTCGAAGAGTTCTTCTCACGACCATTCGTGCGCGATTGGATGAAGGACAAGCGCAGCTTTGGTCTCGACAGTGGCAAGCGTCTGCGCCTCTTGTTGGAGCTGAGCACCAAGCCCATCATGGCCAAGGCCCACGACCAGCGGCTCACGCGCCTGTACAAGCTCTTGCAGCACAGCTTCGACGGCAACATGGCTCGTCACGGTGCGGAGAAGCTGGCCAGGGACCGACGTCTGCGCTTCGTGGTCAACGGCCACTCGCACTTCGCCTCGATGGTGCCTCTGGGCAACATCGGAGGTTCGCCCGCCGCCTACTTCAACACCGGCACCTGGCGCACGGTCCATCAGATCGGTTACGACGTCGGCGGGCGGCCTAGCTTCTTGCCTTACGACGCCATGAGCTACCTGGTGTTTTTCCCAGGCGACGATCCTCTTGGTCGCGACTACGAATGGTGGACGGGTGCGCTGGTCGCTCGTCAGCAAGCGGCCTCGTCCTGAGAGCGAGGGCCAAGCGATCGCGTGGGCCAGGTGATCGCGCGGGCCAAGCGATCGCGATCGTGGCGCCGCCGTAGCCAGAGGCGATGCGCGAGAGGCTATCGGCGCTGGCCATCGCGCCGCTACTGACCGAGGGGCCATGGCCGCTCCGAGAGCTTGCCAGCCAGGGCGGCCAGGTCTGAGCGCATCTTGCCAACGCTGGTCCGCTGCGAGGGTTCGCTCCGCAGGCCGCGGGCCAGGACTTGCGTCAGGGGCAGCAAGCTCGGATCGGACTTGGACAGTCGAACCAGGGCATCGGGGTTGCCATCGTGACTCAAGTGCGCTCGCACGAAATCTTTAAGTGACTCGCCATCGAAAAGACTGTGGCCGGCCAGCATCTCGAAGGCGAGACAAGCAAAGGAGTACACATCGGCGGGCAGAGCGCTGCCACGACCTTCGCCGACCAGGACTTCCGGGGCGCCGTAGTACACGGTGGCGCAACCTGGGCGATACTGGCGACCGGCGAGGCCAAAGTCGACGAGCACGGGAGCACCCTCCCGCACCACGATGTTCTCCGGCTTGATATCGAGGTGGCCGATCTCGAGTTTGTGCATGGCTTCCAGACCCGCGGCGATGCCCTCGAGCCACTCGAAGACTTCGTGACACTGCAGCTCGCGGCTCTCGAGGAGACGACCGAGGTGAGGGCCCTGGATGTACTCCATGACCAGAATCGGCGCCGGCTTGGCCAATAGGTCGAAGGTGACGAATGCGGCCAGGTTCTTGTGCGGCGGCAAGCTCAGAAGAGTTCCGGCCTCCTGGCGAAACAATGCATAGAACTCGTTCTCCGACAGAACCTGCGCGTGCTGCCCAGAGTAAGCCGGCCGTTTGAGGGCATAGAGGGGCGCATCGACCTGATTGCGATCCTCATAGCGACACACGATGAACACCGAGCCCGCGCCGCCATCGCCGATGGCGTCCAGGATGTGATAGCCCGCGATGTTGCGCTGCGCCGGAAGTCCAACCGGCAGGCGACGCTGATGGTCCTCTCCAACCACTTGCACCGGAGCCGCGAGCTTTGGGCGCTCGTAAGGCAAGCCTTGCAGGTGTTGCAGCCCGCAGCGGAGCAAGCTGGCGAAGGCACCCGGCAACTCCTCGTCGCTCAGCGCGATGCAGCCGTCGAGCTCGTTGACGATCGACAGTTGCTCGCGCAGATTCATGTCGAGCGTTCGCAGCGCCTTGCCCAAGAAGGGCGCCACTTCTTGATCAGCGATCTCGAGGCGTCGTCGCGCACCGCTGGTCAGCTGTGCCAGCCACTGGCAGGCGCCCGCCAACTCGGCGATAGCACCCGAGCTATTGCTGCTGTACAGGTCGGCGACGCAGGATGCCAGCTGAATACGTCGCAGGGCACTGCCGAGCTCGATAAGCGCGGCGCGCAGTGCTTCGACTCGCGGACTGCCTGCCCATGGGAAGCTCGAGATCAAGGCTTCGTGCTTGTCGAGGCCCTGGGCGAGCGCGCCCATGTCCGCGGACTCGAGGAGGGCGCGATAGCTGCGGCTGGTTACTTCCAGATCAGCAATGAGGCTAGCTTGCGCAAAGATCTCGAGATCGTCGAGCTCGGCAAAGATAGGCACGATGCCGAGCAGCAGATCGGAGAGCTCGAAGATGTCCTCGCGAAGAGAGGCGTCGCAGGCGCGGGCCAGCGCCACGACCACCATGCGTCGCAGCCGTGAGGGATGATCGTGCACCACGCGTTCACGGAAGACCGCGACCACCTCGCTTCGGCGTGCGCGCAAGGCGTCCTGATCCGCGTGATCGCTTGCGTCCGCATCCACCAGGTGAATCAGCGCCTTCAGTCGTGCCAGCCGCCAGCTCAGGTGCGGTACTGCTTCGGATTCGATTGCCTGCGCTTCGTAGGATAGGAGCCAGGCGGTCAAGCGAGCCCGCAGCCTGTCGAGAGAGTGCTCGCTCTCCGTTTGACGCTGCTGAGTCATGCGCAAGAGGTCGCTGAGCGCGTCTGACTCGAGAAGACCGCGATCGAGCTCGCGCAAGGCCCGGTACGCCAGGCGACGCTCCCCGGCTGTCTGTTCACCCGTCGCCTCCAGCTCGCCCAACAAGTGCTCGGCAAACTCGATGGCGTCGTCGGTGGGTTCTCTTGCGCCGGCCGGGCCCTTGTCGGCGTAGGCATGCATGGCCCGGAAGACCATGGCCGGCAGGGTCGCCTGCTTCTCTGCAGGATCCATCTCGGCCAAGAGCGCGCCCGCCAGGGCGGCGATGCCCTCGTCGGCGGATGTTAGCTGCGTGCGAATGTCCTCGCTGCGACTGGCCAGTGCTCTGGTCGCGAAATCGGGGGCGATGGCTTCGCGGCGAATGGCCAAGAGGTGCGAGACCACCTCGAGATCGCCGAGGGCTGCAATGTCAAATAAGAGTTCTTCTGTTAGCTCCGGCTCGAAGGCCGCGGCGCTGACTGCGCCAAAGAGCATCGTGCTGGCGATGTCGGGTGCTTTGCGCAGCAAATCACTTGCCAGGAGCGCACGACAGCGAACGAGGGCGTCGCGCTCGCGCACCGCGATGCTCGCCACCAGGGAGATGAGCGCCCGCCGGTAGCGTCCTTGCGAGCTCTCCTCTTGCAGATCCGATTGCACCTCCTGGTCGTAAGCAGGGATGAGATCGACCAGCACACCGCGCGCGGCTGCGACGTGTCGCCAGGTGAGGGACTCGCGATCGTTGAGAAGTCGCTGCCAGGCATCGACGACCGCGTCGGAGCGAAAGACGCGCAGACCGACGCGATTGCCTTGCTGGTGTTGCCGCCACGCCTCACGCGCGGCGCGCTCGAGCAATCGGGCGGCGAGTTGACGCTCGGGAAGTGAGCCAGAGGAAGGCTCGACCAACCAGTCGCGCGCCATTTTTGGGCTCGAGATCAGCGCTAGCGCGAGGGAGTCGACTTCGGGAAGCAGGCCGTAGGGAAGCTGAAGGCAGAGCGCCACACGCGCGCGCGCCTGCGAGCTAGCAAGCACCTTGGGCGTCGCCTTGGCCAAACAGGTTGCCAGCGCCACGAAGGTCGGCGCATCGCACTGCTGCATGGTGCGCAGAATGCGCCTGCCCAACTGCCGCTTGGCTTGCCCCGGCGGCAGAGAAATCATCAAATTGAACAGAGCGCTCGCCGATGAACTCAACCAACTCAGGTCATCGACCAGACCCATCTCGAGAGCTCGCTCGGTGCTCGCTTCGAGCGCGCGCGGGTCGAGGCCTTCCAGTGGCACCGGTCGGCGGGAGCTAAGACGCCCCAGACTAGCGATGCCCCGTCGCCACAGTGCGAGGCACTCGTCGGCGTCCTGCGTGCGATGCAGATCTACCAGACCGAGCAGTTCTTCTCGAAGTTGATCCATGAGGCCTGGGCGCGCGGCCCGCTATCAGAAGCCCTGCATGGGCACCAGTTGCGCCGTGCAATACTCCGAGTTGAGGCTCGACCACTCGCCCGTCACCAGATCGATGACCAGCGGCACGATGGTGTAGAAGAGAACGAGATCGACGATGACCCACACCGCACCGACCGAGGTGTTGATGTAGCAACCAGCGGGCTTGTAGCCCGGCATGCTCATCGTCACTTCGAGGCGCTCGTGATCGTTGACAGGGATGCGCGCGGGCGTCATGCCAGCCGGGCGTCCATTGACCATGATTTCAGCGCCAGGAGGATTGCTTGTGATCATCACCTCGCGTGTGTCACGTGCGAAGACGGTCGCGCACGAGGCCAGAAGTGAGATGGATAGCAGGAAGGCAAGAATGCGCAACATAGGTCGATTCTAACAGCTTTCCGCTGGGGCCCGCACCTTCAGCCGGCGCCGCTTTCGTCGAGGCTGGCCGAGCGATAGGCGTCTTCCCGATCGCGGGCAATGTCCTCGAGGATCGCTTCAATAGCCTCTGGCCCGACGCGCTCGAGGGTGCGGAGGTTGTTGCGAGCGATGTTGTCGGAGACCGAAGCCTTGGGCTTGCCGCCCATCAGTGGCATGAAGGCGGCGAGACTCTCGGCAAAGACAGAACCCTCGTCCTGGGTGTGCCGCACCCGTGCCATGGTGCTCCTGCGCACCAGCTGGATGGTCGGATCAGGAGAGCGGCGGATGAAGCTCACCAGGCGAGCAGGCGAGCTCATGTCGAGGGCGGCCTGCGGATGAAAGTTGGCCATGGCCAGAGGAATGTCGTCTCGCTCATGACTGGCGGCGTGCG
>JAHEAK010000220.1 GCA_024642805.1 Kofleriaceae bacterium
CGCCCTTCAGGCCGATGCGTGCACGCTTGGCCTTGAAAGTCGAGTAGTCCTGAGTGTCGAAGCTCTCGGGGAGCTGGGTCTCGTAGCGCGGCTGGAAATAGCCACCGAGCTTGAGGCTGTAATGGCTGTTGCTGCTGACCCAGGTCCAACCCTTGTCGTCGCGCTCGATGCCACCGCCGCCCGATGCTGCTGGTTGCTCGATGTTGGCGATGCCTGTGCGCAAATACTCGAGTTCGGTCCGCAGGGCGTGCACCTCCGACTCGAGCGCGTCGATCTTGTCAACGGCAGCCGGCATGCTCTCGCCTAGGGCGCTGTGCTTGGCAAGCTCTTGCTCGAGCACGACGAGCTTGGAGCTCAGCTCCTGCACGGCCTGCGCTACGGTCGAGCTCGTTGCCGCGGCGGCTTGTAAGCTGACCAGCTCCGCCTTGATGGCGTCGATCTCAGCACGCATGCTCGGGCTCTGTGCAAACGCACTCGTGCCAGCCGACGCCGCGAGGATGGTAGCGATCAAGGTCGCACTACAGGTGGCAAGAATATTTCTTGGACTCATACCGGAGATTCCTCTGCAGATTCATGAACAAAAAAAACGCCCCTGGATGACCAGGGGCGCTTGACGATAGCAGATGCGGCTTGCGACTACCGTTGGCCACCGCGGCGAGCAGGAACGACTTCGTTCTTTCTCTCGGTTGGCGCAGGCGTGCGGTGATCCCGAACATTGGGACCTGGTGCCGCTGCAGGTGCGTCAGCCCAGTGACCTGGCGTCCAAACCCAACGACCACCTTCGGCAGCCCAGACACCGGGCACCCAAACCTTAGCAGCCTGTGCGCGCTCCCAGTGACCACGAGTCCAGGCGTAGGCGCCCGCTTTCCACTCGTAGTTGCCTTGCACCCAGACAAAGCCGCTGCGAGCTGCAGGGGTTTCGTATTGTGGCGCAGGTGGAGCCATCGTTGGATAGGCGGCCACTGGCGCTGGCGCAGGCGTGCGATGGTCGCGAACATTTGGGCCGACCGGCGTCGGTGCTGGCGTTGGAGTGCGGTGATCGCGAACGTGAACGTCGCCACCAGCCGAAGCGGTCCAGCGACCCTCGATCCAGTGCCAACGGTTACCGCGCTGCTCCCAGCGACCGGCTTCCCAGTTCTGGCCGGCACGTGCGCGCACCCAGTGACCACGAGTCCATTGCCACTGGTTGGCTCGCCACTCCCAGCGACCTTGCACCCAAAGGAATCCAACACGAGGTGCGGGGGTTTCGTACTGCGGTGCAGGTGGTGCCTGATCCACGACATACGCCGGCCGAACCTGCGCGCGAACCACGCAGCCAGGGGCCACAAAGCCAACACTCATTCCGAGGCCGGCAACGATAAACATGCTGCGCCAATCAAATTTCATGACTCTAGTCTCCTTAATTTTAGGTCAGTGCGATCACTGCTATGGACCGCCCATGCGTTGGACGACCTACCCCAGGAATCAATCAATCGGATTCTGTCGTCACCAGGTAAAGCCTGTCAATGCCCTGTGATCACTGAGTCTTGCCCGCAACTTTTGAAGGCCGTTTCTGCGATCTCTGCGCGCGCTCTGTGGTGCGGCTCACTCTGTGACTGGGCTCAGACTGCGCAGCCCTATCAAGTAGTCGACCAGAGCGTGCAGCTCATCGTCACTGTACTTGCCAGCATTGGCTGGCATCTCGTTGCGCTCGCCAAACCAACGTGGGTGCCCGGGTTGGACGATGAATGCCTGGAGCATAGCCGGGCTGCCGCGCTTGCCAAGGTTGGGCCCGACCTCGCCTTCCGTCTCCCAATCGATGGAGTGACAGTCGCTGCACGAGCCCTCGTCAAAGAGAGTCTGCCCCTTGGCAACGAGGGCCTTGTCGACGAGCGGGTCGCCAGTCTGTGAATAGACCAGCTCCACCAGAGCATCAAAGTCCTGGCCCTCGATCGTGACAGGCTTCATGTCATCGAGCTTCGTGAGACCAAAGAAGCGCGGCGCGGCAGGATTGCGCATGAGGTCGGCGATCCAGCGCCTCGAGTTATAGCCTTCGATGATCTCCGGCCCTTTGCGTGCGTTGCCGACGTGACAGCCATCGCAATCGCGAAGGAAGAGCTGACGTCCACGGTAGCCAGGCTCGAGAGTGAACACCGCCGCACCGCCCGCCGGCGGGACTCCAAACTCCTTGGCAAGCTCCCTGGCTTTGGTTGCGCTCGCGTGCGCTTTGGCCTGCGCCTTGGCAAACTCGGGATTGTCTGCGTCTTCGCGCATCGAGATCAGAGTGAGCGCAGCGACAAGCGCGACGCCCACACCGAGCACTGCGAGATAGGGCACTCGCTTGCTTGGGCTTCGGTCCGGGCCCTTGTCGACGAATGGCAAGGCGAGCAGCACGCCGCCAACCACTACCGGCGCTCCCAGAGCGACGATGACTTCGAAGATGCCATGGAAGTACTTGAGGCCCTGAAAGAGCGCGCGGAAGTACCACTCGGGTCGCGCGTCGAAGGCCGTCGAAGGATCCGCTGGCGCATCGAGCGAGGCTCCATGCGTGTGAAAATTGAAAGCGACGATGATCGCAAACACGAGGGCCATGGCCACCATGTCCTTGAACATCTGATCGGGCCAAAAGGGCTGGCTGCGAGCCTTGAGCTGCTTTTCGTCGAGCCACCAGGGTGGCGTCTGGTGGTGTTTGCGAAACAGCGCAATGTGCACGAAGGTCAGACCGACGAGTGCCGCTGGCAACACGAAGACGTGCAGTGCGAAGAAGCGGGTGATGGTGAGATTGCCGTAGCCATTGCCCGCTTGCATGGCTTGCTGAACCTGTTGTCCAATGACCGGCGAGGTGCCAGCGATGCCCGTTGCCACTTGCGTGGCCCAGTAGCCGGTCTGATCCCAGGGCAGCAAATAGCCCGTAAGTGCGAAGCCCAGAAGAATCCCGAGCATGAGCACGCCGATGATCCAGTTGAGCTCGCGAGGCTTTTTATAGGCACCGAAGAGCGCCGCTTGCAAAAGGTGTAGGCCGGCGACGATGACCATGGCCGAGGCGCCGTGCGAGTGCAGGCCACGCACGAACCAGCCGGCACTGACTTGATCTTGTACGAAGGCCACAGATGCCCAGGCGTCGCTGGACGAGGGGCTGTAGTACATGGCCAGAAAGATGCCCGTGGTCATCTGCAGGAGCAGCAAGAAGACCAGGACCGAGCCGAAGACGTAGGCGAAGCGAGCGCCACCGAGCACGTCTTCGTCGAGGGCTTTTTCGAGAGCCTGACGATAGCCCGTTCGCTCGTCGAACCAGTCGCCAACCCGTTTCAGCACGCTAGACCGGCTCTCGTTCGGCGATGTCGTTGCGGAAGCGCTGGTAGCGAACTCTTATTCGACCATCGACGATACTTACTTCCAACGGGTCGAGACCTCGCTTGGCCGGACCGTCGTCCTTCTTCGTGCCGTCTTTGGCGAAGGCGCTGTTGTGACACGGGCAGCGGAAGTCGTTGCTGGCTTGCGAAAAGTCCACCGAACAACCCAAATGCGGGCACACGGCACTGAACGCTTTGACCGTGCCGGCCTCGTCTTTTTGCAACCAGCAGCTGCCAACGGCGACGTCTTCGAGGCGATTCCATGCGTCACGCACGCCGGAAGCGATGATGGGCAGCCGCACCGGAGCGGCGCCGGCGACAATATCGGCGACGCCGGCCACGTCGATCGGGGCCTCGGGCGTGCTGACCATGCGGCGCCCGACAGGATGCAGAAAAAAGCGCAGCAAGGGCACCGACATGAGTGCCGTCACAGCGCCCCCCATGCCGAGGGTGGCGATCTTGAGAAAACGCCTGCGGTTCTCTAATTTCTTGGTATCGGCCACGGAAACTCCAGAGCCCGCACATTGCCTGGCACAAGGTCAGTGGCTAGGCGCGACCATCTGGGCACAACCGAAGAGCCACTGACCATGGCCCAGAGCTAGCTGTAGACCTTCTCGTCCCGCTCTTGATCTTCTTTGCAGCGGATGCAGAGCTGGGTCTCGGGGCGAGCTTCGAGACGCTTCTTATTGATGGGCTCATCGCAATCGGTGCAGACCCCGAAGGTGCCATCGGCAATCTTGCGAATCGCGAGTTCGAGTTTGGACAAGTGGGCCTTTTCGCGGCCGCGGAGTCGGAACTCAAAGGATTGCAGGGCTTCGCTGGAAGCCAGGTCCATCTCATCCGGCAGGTCGTTCGGATCCAAGACCATGTTGTCAGTCAGCGTCTTCTTGGCATTCTGATAGACACTGTCACGCTTGGTTTCGAGCAGCTTCTTAAAAGCGTCGAGTTCTTTTTTCGTCAAAGGCTTTGCCACGGAGTCCCCCCATCTGCTCATCAATTCGAGCCTTACGGGCCGGAGATAGTAACCCTGAAATTAAGAAAAACAATAGCCCACCTCCAAGATGCGAGAATGAGATCGCTCTACCAACCTCGCCTGCGCGCGAGCGCTGTGGATTTTCCAGGTGGTACAGGTAAGCACCTCTCACTCTTGACAGACACGGGGGCAGCTCAGGAAACTGCGCGACATGGCAGGGTCCGACAAGCGCAAACAGAGTCTGTATTTCCCCGAAGACATGCTGCAAGAGATTCAGCAAGAGGCCACGCGGCAAGACCGCTCGCTCAGCTGGGTCGTGCAAAAAGCATGGAAGACGGCCCGCAAGGAAGTCATGCGCTTCCCTTCGGTCAACGACTACCCTGGCAGCGACTCCGACGAGTAGTCCGCGCTGCAGCACGCGCTGCAGCCACCCGCACAGAGCCGTTCAACGGTGTCTACCTTAACGGGGCATGCCCACAGCGGCCCAAGCAAGACCGGCTACGCAATTTCTAGCGTAGACGCGTCGCCCATTTTCTACGAGGTCTTCGGCGCAGCTCAGGGCAGCGACGAAGACAGCGCTTTGCCCATCGTCTTGTGTGATGGCATCGGCTGCGATGGCTTCATCTGGAAGTACCTTGCTCCCCTGCTGGCCTCGGGTCGCAGCGTCATTCATTGGCACTATCGAGGGCACGGACGCACGCCCAAACCGATCATGCCCGAGCGTGTTGCCATGGCCGACCTGGCCGACGACCTGGCCGCGGTCCTCGATGATGTCGGCATCGAGAGCGCGGTTTTGGCAGGACACTCCATGGGCGTGCAGGTGTCTTTGGAGTTTCACCGACGTCACCGCTACCGCAACAAGGGCCTGGTGCTAGTCTGCGGAGCGCCCGCCGAACCTCTCAAGACCTTCAAGGGTTCCGATTTTCTCGAGGTGGCCTTGCCCACCGTGCGCAAGACCATCAGCGCAGCTCCCGGTCTGTTCAGCACCATCGGTCGCACCATTTTGCCCCGCGACTGGGTCTACAAGATTGCCAGCAAGCTCGAGTTCGAAGAGAGCCTGATAAGTCAGCAAGACTTCATGCCCTACCTACGAGGGCTGGCACACATGGATCCGCGACTCTTCCTGGCTATGCTAGATGAGGCTTCTAAGCACAGCTGCAGGGACATTCTGGGAGAAATTCGGATACCAACCCTTGTCATTGCCGGCGGCCTCGACACGTTTACGCCGGCAGCGCTGAGCAGAGAGATGGCCGAGAAGATTCCAGGCGCGGAGCTTTGCGTCGTGGAGGATGGCACCCACACCGCGCCGCTGGAGTATCCAGATCTCGTGGGCAGCGTGACCACTGACTTCCTCAGTCGAATGCCAGCCGCCATCCTGCGCTAGTCTCGAGCGCCGATCCGACGCAAGGCAAGGGCCGCACGTGCCCAAGCGGACGCGCAGCGAATACGCAAGCGCATACAGAAGCGCGCATAGAGGTCAGAGCAAAGGTCACAAAGGGCAGTCGCTCGGCGACGAGCTCGACGAGCCCAAGCGAGACCGAAGGAAGCAAGGCCTTTCGATGGCCCTGGTTTTCGAGCTGCCTCTGAGGACGACCGAGATCTCACAAGCACACCTGGCGAGCCGGCAACGAGCCCAAGCGATCACGCAAGACGGCCAGGTGCCGACAGAGAACCGGCCTCAGCCAACGACTTGTCGGCAGGTATTCGCGGGTGCGAGTTTGTCCCTCATCGACGCAGAAATGCCACATTCTCACTTGCACCACTCGCTCGCAAATCACCTCAAGCTGGCCACCTAGAGCACTTGCGCGGCAAACCGGGTTATAAGAATACTTCTTAGCGTCAGCTGGAAAGAAGTCCCCGTGAGTTGCGCTCACCCATTTCCGTGAACAAGCCTCGTGTAGGGAAAACTGGGTGAACTGAAAAATAAAAAATATACTCTCGTAATACGCCGAATTATCGGGCAAGTTCCCTCGGCAAGGTGCTCGAGAGGGGAAGGTCGGGCACCAGTTAACCTATACAAAGAAGTGGAAGCATTACTGCTATGACTCGCGCAGCATTACGTCGCTCACAAGATGACGATCATGACGGACTGGTAGCTCTGCCACCGGTCGAGGATGTTCGGAATCGGCTTCGCAATACGGTGAAGAATTTCCAAAACTCATGCCCAGGCCGACGCGCCGCAGCACTTGCTGCTGTGTGGATTGCCGCCACGGGATGTGAATCGGACCTCACTGTTTATGACGCCGAAGATGCACTACGCACCTACCGCCTGGCGGAATCCGAACTACGTGCCGAGCTCCGTATGAGCCTCGCACGGGCCATCAACAGCGAGCCTCACGAGGCTACTCGCGTAACGATGGTCGCAATGCTTGAGCACCTCGAGTCTCTCGAGTCTCAGGCCGTGGCACCTAAGCCACAACGTCGTCGCCGCCGTCGTTAAGCGGCAGAGTTGGGCCGCGCCAAGCGGCCTGCAAATGGGGGAGTGTTACCGAGCCGGGCTCGTCAGCCGCACAGGATGCAGCGCAGACGGCCCACTCGGGCACAACAGCTAGGTCCACAATGGACCGCATCGAGTGGAAGGTAGCCGGGGCGAGTTTCGCACTCGCAGTGCCCCGGCAACCCACCACCGAGCAGCCGAAAAGATGGTCGCCGCGACCAGGGATGTATACTTTCGCTCATGTCCAACGAGGGTCAGCGCCAAACGCCACGCTTCGCGTTGGATGCGCGTATTGAGTTCGAAGCGCCTACAGGTCGACACGAGGGTCGCTGCATCAACCTCAGTTCGGGCGGCCTGTGCGCCCAGATGGCGGAGAGCGTGGCCCTTGGCAGCGATCTAAAGCTGAGCGTGACCCTGGTTTTCGACGTCGACAGTTTCTCCGAGCCTCTCTCGCTGCGCGCCCGTAGCGTGTGGTGTACGGCCCTTGGCGAGGGCTATCAGGTGGGATTTCAATTCCTGCCCCTCGATCACGCCCAGTCGTCCTACTTGGCGATGTTCCTCCGATTCCTAGAAGAGGGCCGCGCCGCTCGCGGTCACAGCTGCAATCCTGATACAGACGATTTCTCATGAGCCAAGAACGAAGGGTTCACGCCCGCTTTGTCATCGAAGTTGCCGCAGAAATTACGGCCGGCGACCACCAATTCACCGCGACCACCAAGGACATCAGCAGCGGTGGTTGCTGCATCGTTGCGCCCTACCCGCTCAAGGACGGCGCCACGGTCCTGTGTGCCCTCTATCTGGTCGTAGACGGCATCGAGGAAGCGGGACTCTCCGCCCTCGAAACCCAGGCCCAGGTGCGTTGGAGCGCCGACACCGAGGAGTCGGGCTCCGATCAGCGCTACATGGCAGGTCTGGACTTCTCGAGTCTGAGCGTTCAGCAAAAGCAGTGGCTCGAGGCCACCATCGCCAAGGCCCTCTCTACCCAAGGGTAGTGGCGCGCCGCGTCGATCTCGGTGAGATCTCGCCTCCTTATGGGGTTGAACAGGCGTCAACTGCGAAGGCCTTTGCGCGCCTTGGTCGAAGCTTTACGCAGCGTAGATGTGGAAATGAATGCGCGACGCATCGCGCCATTTGGCACACTTCACCTACTTAGCGAGTGGCATATTGGCTGCACAGTGCCAGAGCGGGCTTGCGATTCGCA
>JAHEAK010000873.1 GCA_024642805.1 Kofleriaceae bacterium
AGACAGGCCCAGCACATCGATGCCCCAGGTCTGGGTGCGCAGCTCGGTGAGGTAGGGCTGGATGGCGGTTTGTGCCGAGTCCTTCACGGCATCGGTCATCATGCTCGCCACACTCGACTCGACATCGCCGGAGAAGGCATCGACAATGGTTCCCGCCAGACCGCCGACATCGAGGTTGAAGTTGACGAAGCTGGTGGCGGCGTTGTCGATGCGAAAGCTGATGTTCTCACCCTCGAGACCGAAGACCGCCAGACCACTGAGACGAAGAGTGTCGATGTCGAGGAGTGCATTGGCGCTCGAGCCAATACACACGACCTTGTAGTTGACGTTCAGGGCCGAGTGCACTCCGTGCAGCTCGATCGCGACGGCGATGCCGCCGTTTTGGGGCATGAAGCTCACGTCGGAAGACTGAACCGTCAGACTGTTGACATCGACTCTGGCTCCCGAGCAGCCCGAGGTGTCGACGATTGGATTTTGCGACTGCGCGAAGGCCGTCAGGTTGGTGCGAGCGATGTGCTCGACCAAGGCGCTTTCGAACTGGTGGAAGGCTTCGGTGCCGGCGTAGGCGACCAGCGCATCGTCTATGGGAGTAGCGGCCTGCGACCAGGTGCCGGTCACGACCGAGCGTTGCTCGCTGGCTTCGGTCCCGCTGCGATCTCTAGCAACGATGTCGAGCACCGTGATGCCAGGCTCGAGCTCGACGCGCAGCTCAAAGCTGCCATCGGCGTTGACACTCGTGCTCTGATCGCCGACCGAGATGGTATCCATGCCCGAGGCATCGCTAGCCGTGCCGCGGACCAGCACACTGGTGCCATCCTCGATGACGGCACCGCGGGCGGGTCCTTCCACGATCAGGGTGGGAGGGACGCCATCGCTAATCCCGCCCTCGCCCATGATGATGCTCTGGCAGCCCGCGAACAGGGCGCATGCACTCACAAGGGAGGGAAGCATGAGCCGAAGTGGGCGGATGTGGGGCACGATCCGCATACTGCAAACAGCGATCCGCACTCTGCGACGCCATTTGGCTGCTTTGGACCTGATGGGCGTGGTGAGGGCTCCCCTCAAATGGGGGGGGCACGACCACCCCCACCTACCCCTTGTGTGCGCGCCAACAACTTGGAGTGAGCTCCCTCAGGCACTAGGAGCAGGAGACTGCAACGTAGGTTTGGTCAGCAGCGCGATCGATGCCCTCGCCTTATTGAATGGGGACCTTATTGAATGTGGCTGACACGAAAAGCCGCTTGACATCGCGCCAGATCACGAGGGGGCGGGGCCTCCCCAAATGGCCAGGAAACGCCCCATGGCAACCGTAGGAGCCATTCTGAGAATCGTTGAGGATTCTTCTCCGCACCTGGTCCGGATCGCCGGCACCGACCATGGCATACCCAGTGCACCAATGTGTGTGCATGAATGCAACCCCCACCTTCGGCATCCTTCTTTCCAGCATCCTCCTTCTCGCCTGCGTCCCGGATCCAGGCACGGGAGAACCAGTAAACGATTCGGATAACAGCGGCGGCGGCGGCGGCGGCGGCGGCGGCGGAAACAACGGCGGCGACAGCAGCGACGATCCAACGGGCGGCGACTCCGGCATGGCAGAACTAACCTTCGAGATCACCGGTCTGGAAGACTCCCAAGGGCGCGTGCGCATCGCCGTGTGTGGCTCTAAGGAATGTTATGACGCCCTGGTCGATGAGCAAAACCCCACCCTGGTTGCGTCCCTCTCGGCTCCCGCCAACCAGGCAGGCGTTTCGATCACGACCGCGCTGCCACCCGGCGAGTACACGGGCGTCCTGCACCACGATCAAAACGACAACGGCGTGATGGACACCAACTTCTTGGGTCTGCCGCAAGAAGGCTTCGGCTTCTCGAACGGTGCGCACGCTGGCTTGTCAGCCCCCGACTACTCCGCTGTCAAAGTGACCGTGCAGAGCGGGCAGGCGACTGTCACTACCATCGACGCCGACTACCTGTAGTCCCGCATTCGTCTCGCTGCGCAGCCGTCGAACTGCGCAGCACTCGAATTGCCAAGCTGTCGAATTGGGCAGCTCTCAGGGTGCGCAGTAGCCACCCAGGTTGAAGGGCAGAAGCTGACAGTGATAGCCCTCAGCTCCTCGACAATCGCTGATGTCCTGACATGGCTTGGCGCAGTACGATTGCGACATGCTGCCGCTCTCATTGGAGACGCTCGAG
>JAHEAK010000221.1 GCA_024642805.1 Kofleriaceae bacterium
GAAGGCCGAGGGATGGTTCATCCAACTGGGCAAGAAAGTATTGCCAATCGCCAAGGGCGACTTCGGAGACCGCTTTCGCGCGCGCGTGAACGGCCGCCTGATGCTCACCCAGCTCAGTCTGGCCCTCATCGCCATCGAGCTTACCGATATCGTCTTCGCCTTCGACTCCGTGCCGGCCGTGCTGGCGGTGACCACCGACCCCTTCCTCGTTATTACCTCCAACGTCTTTGCCATCCTCGGCCTGCGCTCGCTCTACTTCGTCTTGGCGAGCATGATGAACCGCTTCCACTATCTGCAGGTCGCGCTGGCCGTGCTGCTGATTCTCATCGGCGCCAAACTCTTCCTAAGCGAGCATTGGCACCTCAGCAACGTGGCCTCGCTGCTCGCGGTTTTGGGAATCGTAAGCGCGGGCATCGTCGCTTCTTTGCTCGCTCCGGGCAAAAACCAGGTCAGTGCAAGTGACTCACAGTCCAAATAAGCCCGCTCACAATCAAAAATACGGCGCGTGGGCTGGCTTTTCAGCCCAGGGAAGTCTGCTATGGTCGCCACGCCATGGCCGATCACGCAATTTTAAAATACGACGGTAAAGAACTTCAGTTGCCTGTCATCACCGGCTCTGAAAACGAGAAGGCGATCGACATCACCACTCTTCGAGACCAGACCGGTCTCATCACCATGGATAGTGGTTACAAGAACACCGGTTCTTGCACCAGCTCGATCACCTACCTCGACGGCGAAGCGGGCGTGCTTCGCTACCGCGGCTATGCCATTGAGGACCTTGCTTCCAAGGCGCAGTTCCTCGAAGTGGCCTACATGATCATCTACGGTCGCCTGCCGACCGAGAAGGAATACACGACCTTCAAAAACAAGATTAAGCGCCACAGCATCATCCACGAGGACATGAAGCACTTCTTCAACGGCTTCCCCTCTTCGGGGCATCCGATGTCGATCCTCTCGTCGATGGTCTGCGCCCTGAGCGCTTACTACCCCGATTGCATCTCGGCTGATCCAAACGACGATCTTCACATCACACGTCTACTTTCGAAGATTCGCACGATCGTCGCCTTCGGCTACAAGAAGTCGATCGGCCATCCGCTCATCTACCCACGCAACGATTTGAGCTACTGCGCCAACTTCATGCACATGATGTTCGCCGTGCCGTCGGAGCCCTACGAGCCCGATCCCGAGGTCGTCAAAGCGGTCAACACCCTGCTCATCTTGCACGCCGACCACGAGCAGAACTGCTCGACCTCGACGGTTCGCCTCGTCGGCTCCAGCAACGCCAACATGTACGCCGCCATCAGCGCGGGCATCCTGGCCCTTTGGGGACCCTTGCACGGCGGCGCCAACCAGGCCGTCATCGAGATGTTGCAGGCCATCCACAAGTCCGGCGGCGACTACAAGGGCTTCATGGAGAAGGTCAAGGACAAGAACTCCAACGCTCGCCTCATGGGCTTCGGTCACCGGGTGTACAAGAACTACGATCCGCGGGCCAAGGTGCTCAAGGACATGGCCGACAAGCTCCTGCCGCACCTCAAGGTCAAAGACCCACTCCTGGACATCGCCAAGCGCCTCGAGGAAATCGCTCTTGAGGATCCGTACTTCGTGGAGCGGAACCTCTATCCAAACGTCGACTTCTACAGTGGCATCGTCTACCGCGCCATCGGCATCCCCGTGAACATGTTCACCGTCATGTTCGCCCTTGGCCGACTGCCCGGCTGGATTGGCCAGTGGCGAGAGATGATGATGGATCCGAGCCGCAAGATTGGCCGCCCTCGACAAATCTATACCGGCGAAGTTGCGCGCCCCTTTGTCGCACTAGCCGACCGATAGCCTCCCGAGGCAGAGCATGAGCGCGCCTGGGTTGTTTCCCGGGCAGGGGCCGCTCGATCCACCACCCGGCGCCTCGCGTGCCATGCATCGCATGGCCAGTCGCGCGCGTGGACCTGTGGGGCACTTCCTGCACATGGAGGCCTCGGGTGGCATCGTGCTGCTGTTTGCGGCCGCCATCGCCCTGTGGTGGGCCAACTCCGCCTGGTCGCACTCCTATCATGATCTGTGGCACTCGCCGATCGCGATGAGCGCGGGTGGATGGCAGGCCTCCTTCAATCTGCACTTCTTGATCAACGAAGGATTGATGACCGTCTTCTTCCTGGTCGTCGGCATGGAGATCAAGCGCGAGATCGTCGAGGGCGAGCTCAGCGACCTGCGACGCGCCTCGGTGCCAATCGCCGGCGCCATTGGCGGCATGCTCGCTCCGGCCCTGATCTACTTTGTTCTCAATCCCTCGCCACCGGCCAGCGCTGGTTGGGGCGTGCCCATGGCCACGGATATCGCCTTCGCCGTCGGCGTCATGTCGCTCCTGGGCAGGCGAGTACCGGCCGCGATGCGCATCCTGCTCCTGGCCTTGGCCATCATCGACGATCTGGGTGCCATCCTGGTCATCGCCATCTTCTACACCGCTGACTTCCAAATCGCTGGGCTCGGCATCGCGGCTGTGGGCTGCGCTGTTCTGCTCTTGTGGCGCCGCGCCGGCCTGCGCCCCGGCGCCGTCTACCTGCTTCCCCTTCTCATCGTATGGATCGGCTTGTACGTGGCCGGCGTGCATCCAACCCTTGCCGGCGTGATCGTCGGCCTGGCGACACCGGTCCGCCCCTGGCTGAGCAGCGCGCAGTTCATCGTGAGCGCCAAGCAGTCGGTAGCTGACTTCGAAAGCGCCTCCAACGAAGGTGACGATCAGAGCATCATGGCCGCCATCACGCGCCTGAATTTTGCGGCTCGCGAGGCCCTATCGCCGATCGTGCGCGGCGTCGATCAGATGCACATCTGGGTGGCCTTTGGCATCATGCCGCTCTTTGCACTGGCCAATGCGGGTGTGGACCTGGGCGGCGTAGATCTGGGCATGCCTGGCGCCCTCAAGCTCGTCATTGGCATCAGCCTCGGTCTGGCGCTTGGCAAACCGATTGGCGTCATGTTGCTCTCGTGGCTCTTGGTGAAGAGCAAATTTGCCTCCTTGCCCAAAGGGCTCGGGTGGGCGCACATCCTTGTGGTTGGCCTCAGCGCCGGCATCGGTTTCACTATGGCCATCTTCATCGCCGAGCTTGCCTTTCAAGGACAGCCCCAGCACCTGGGCCTGGCAAAGCTTGCCATCTTGCTCGGCACCGCTGGCGCCGCCATCGTCGGCATCATCGTCGGTCGTGTCCTGCTCGAGCCAATGAGCGACGCCCTGGCCGCCTTGACTCCCTCCGATGTCGAGCGCTCCACCGAATATTAGCTTTTCACGCCGGGAGCGCGGGTGGGCTCAGCGCTTCCTGCGCACCGAATCAAGTGGCACGAAGTTCGATGACTCCATCGCAGAGCGCGGCTTGATCGTGAGCTTCGGGTCGTCCTCGCCACAGTAGAAGCACACACCGTTGACCACGAACTCGTGCGCGCACTCCCCACACTGCGGACACGGGCCCACGTCGCGTTCGTTGTGTGTGCAGGTCGTCAACGATGCCGAATGTAGCGAATTGCCCTTGGCACGCAAGCAATGTCGCTTGTCGCTCATCTCTTGTGTCCTGCAAGGCGCCACCTCTGCCATACTTATCCTGTCTTGTATCTCGAACGATTTGCACCGAGCTGGCGCGAGTTTCACCAGCTGCAGATGTCCAAGACTCGGGTCTTGGTCGTCGACGACGACGAAAACGTCGGGCGTTTCCTTCGACGCACCTTCAAGCGACAAGGCTTCAGCGTTGACTCGGTCCTGAGCGTGGCAGAGGGCTGGGCCCTGATTCAAAACGCTCCCTACGACTTGGTTCTTATCGACAAGACCATGCCCCACGAGAATGGGCTGGTCTTGCTCAAGCGCCTGCAAGAATCTGAATTCAACATTCCCGCCGTGCTCATCACAGGTGATCCAAGTGCCGAGACCGTTGATGAGGCGCTTCGCCTGGGCGCGGAAGACTACATCCGCAAACCCTTCGTGAGCACGCAGCACCTTGTTAGCCGCATCGGCAGCGTGCTCGACCGCCGCATCACCGGGCTGCTCTTCGACGTCATGCTCGGCGACCTCAGTAAAGCGGTGCTTTCCGGAACCGGCCGCTCCGATCAATTCACTCGTCTCAGTCAGTCGCTACTCGAGCTGAAGACTAATATTGGCAAGCGCGCACCGTGCGTGGTCATCGACGACGACGAGATGCGGCGTGAGACCAGGCGTGCGGCCATCTACGAGGCCGGCGTCATTGCCATTGGCGCAGACCCCGCCAATCTCGACACCCTCTTCTTAGCCGAGGGCGGTCCACTGGTGGCAGCGGTCTCACTCGAGTCCGAGGGCGCTCTCGAGATTATCGGTCAATTGCACAGTGCCAATCCCAACGTGCCGATCATGGCCTTCGCAAGTGTTTCGGATGTCGACACCGCGCTGCAAGCTGTGGAAGCAGGGGCCTCTGACTTCACGATGCTCTACGAGGAAGGCATGGTTGCTTGCACCCAGCGCATCGAGCGTTTGGTCCGGCAGACCCGCAGGCATCATCTCTATCTCGATATCGTTGGTCTGCTCTACAGCGCCGCCTGCGAGGTTCATCCAGACCTCCCCGAGGAGCTCATCTTCGCCACCAGTCCTGCCGACCGGCAGTACATCATGGCGAGATGAGAGCGCGAGCCGCTCTTAGAGCGGCTTGTCGATCGTGCCCAGGTCCACGAAGGCGCCGTCGTTCATGACCACGAAGGGCCTGTCCTCAAGCTTCACGTGTCCCTCGCCGTCGTGCTGCAGCACCTCGACCTGGCCCATGCCGTAGCCCATCGGCCCGCGCGAGTAGTAGTGAATCTGCAATGTGTAGGGGAAGGCCGTCGGCACACCCTCGATTGCGAAGCACTCAGGACCGTAGCCGGTGGTCACATCCTCGAAGAGTGCGCCACCCGAGGGCAGCACCTTGTCACTGTAGTACGCATGGCCGCCCTTCCCGTCATAAATGTGGAAGTCGACATCGTTGGCATCGGTCTCCCAGTTGAGTACGAAGCGCGTCGAAGGGCGAGTGCTGAGCTCGGCACCTGCGGTCTTCAGGCGAGCCTGCACCTTGCTCTTCTGCTCTGGAGCAGCGGCCAACCAGACCGCCCCGATGATGCCCAAGTCCTCGCGCAAGATGCGCACGCCGCCCGCAAAACGACCTTCGGGATAGTTCTGAGCCAGGCCGAACTCGATCGCGGCAAATGCTTCCTCATACTTGCCAGCCCTGATCAAGGCATAGGCCAAGAGTCGATGCACACTGAGATGATCTGGCCTCTGTTCGACCGCCCGGCGCGCACTGTCGATGCTGAGCGACAGACCGGTGGCCTGCAATCGAGCCAGACGGGCGGAGGCGAAGCGGCGCAAATCGGCTCGCGATGGAAAGAGATCGATGATCGAACCGTAGGCGCGCGCGGCCAATTCTGGACGCTGTGCAGCCTCGAGGGTTTCGCCAAGAGCGACGAGCGCCATGACGTTGCCAGCGTCCTCGGTGCGCCAGCGCAGGGCTGCCGCCACCGCTAGACCGATCTCACCAGCGGCGAGCTGCTCGTGAATCGCTGCCATCTCCCCTGTGAGCGCGACCGGTCCCTGCTGTTTGGTCGCAATCGGCTGCGGCTCGTCGCTTTGAGCCAGTTGCGGCGCACGCGCGATTTCTTGTGAGCGCGAGCGTTCATTAGCGGCCGATGTGTCCGGTCGGGCCACGGAGGCCTGCACGGGTCTGGCGAGCGGCGCCGGCCTCTCTTCGCGTTGCTCGGCGGCATGGCCCCCCATGGGCCCGGCAAATCGCCTCGAAGGTTGGTCCGCCGGCTCAGCCGGTGGCGGCGCCGCCGGATCGAAGCCATCGCGGGTCGCGCCGGTGCTGCCTACTGTGCCGCCCATATCTGCGGCGCCATCGCCACCGCCCTCGCCGGATTCGTCGGCCTCGAAGTCGAGTGCGTCGTCACTGGCATCGACCTTCTTGCGCTCTTTGAAGTCCTTGTTCTTGGCCTCGCTCTTGTCGACGGCCAGTGTCTGCACGGGATCCTTGGCTATGACAAGCGAGCTGCGCTGCATGACGCTGACTCCTGTGTCATTGATCGTGAGGATGTCGGCCAGGGCTCGGCGATCGATACCGAATCGCGCGTAGTCTTGCTCGGTCTCCAGCACCAGGAGTGCGGTGTAGTCGCTCAGCACCCGGTGGGTGGTGGAAAGATCGACGATGCGGGCCTTGATGGCGGCCTTCTTGTCCTTGGCGAGCTCGGAAATGTAGTCACTCTGCAGAGCCGCGATGCGCGACTGCACGGCGGCACGCTCGAGAAGCGGTCCCGGCACGATGGTCGTTGGCACAGGAGCGATGCGCTCGGCGCCTTGCACATTGACGGCGAAACTCGCTGGCGCTTCCTTGCCTTCGAAGCCGGCGTAGACCAGGAGCTCATCTCCTGGCTGCACCCCGTCGACGCTCTGTGGCCAAACCCACTTGGCGCCGGGCACGCTCAGGCTGATCGATGTGGTCGCGCTGCCGAGTCGCTTGGCGATTTCCTCGTCGCTCATGTCCTCCTGCAAGACCACGCCGTCGCTGGCGCGCGAGCCGCGCACCAGAGTACCGGCGGCCTCGACATCGCGAATACCGCCAACCAGCAGCATGTCGATGCGAGCAATGCTAGCTGGGAGTCCCTTGGCGAGGGCGGCAACTTCCTGCGAGCCGGCCGTGGCAACTGCGTCGCCAATCAAGAGCAGGCGATCGGCGCCTTGCTGTTGGCCGGCCCAGGCCAGCGCGCCGCCCACATCCGATGCCCCCAGCGGCCGACGCGAGAGCAAGATCTCGAGCTGTGCATCGCCAAACTCCCCGAGCTCGCCGCTAAAGACGGGCATGACTTCCTGATCGAAGGCGGCCACACGCAGGGGCAAGCCCTGCCCTTGCGCCTTGCCGATGGCTCGCACCAGGGAGCCGAGGCGCTGCACCTGCTTGGCAAAGCCGGGCGCGCGCGAGGCACTGGTATCAAAGAGAATCGTCAGGCCTTTGGGTCGGGTTGCCTTCACCGAGAGTTTCGGCTGGAGGCGAGCAACGATGTGACTGCCGTGGCGCAAGGCGGTTAGCGAGGGCGCAATCGGCACGTGAAAGTCCTTGGTCGGGACCGTGCCCTTGGCGCTCTCGCCTTGGCTTTGATAGCGCACGCCAGCCAGGGTTTTCTCGGCGACTTGCGCGCGAACTTGCAGGTCGGCAATCGCTGGCAGGCCGCGCAGCGGCAGGGTGTAGCCATCCTCGGCGTGCAGCTCTTGCGAAAAAGAAATGATCACTTCCTTGATACCGTTGGCGGGTATCGGAAAGATGCGTGCGCGAAACTGATTGCCCGCTTCCTTCTCGAGCAACATGGGATCTTGTTTGCGATGTAAGAAGTCTTCGTAGGCACGACGTGCGGCCTGTAGCTCCACCACCTCAGCCTCGCGCCAGCCCTCGTCCATGCGCATGGCCAATCGCGAGACCGAGGCGCCATCGGGAAGCGTGATCTGAAATCGGCCCTCGAGAACACGGCTTTGCGGGTTGCGAAAGCGCAGGCGAAGCTCGGTAAAGGCGAGAGGACCTTCGATGACGGCATTGGCGTCGAGAGACTCGAGCACCAGACCCGTACCATCATCGGCAGTCAGCGAGATGGGGGCCTCGGGGGCGATGGCCTCAACAGGTCCATAGTCGAGGGCCGCCTTGCGAACCTCTTGCGAGGTGAAGCTCGAAAATCCGACCGAGCCCTGCTGATAGCTAGCCGTGGTCGACGCCGGCACTGTGCTTGAGACGCTGGCCTTGGCGGCGACTGGAGCGGTGTCCTTCCCTGGGCTGGTACAGCCCGTTCCCGCCAGGGTTGCTACCAGGCCCATGCCAATGCGCTGCTTCCAAATTGATTCTGCCATTTCCCGATTCCTTTCCAGCCGTCCCAAGGTGAAACGCAAGAGTTCCGACTCCGATCTATGTCACGGG
>JAHEAK010000874.1 GCA_024642805.1 Kofleriaceae bacterium
GGAGACCGTCACCTGGGCCAATGATGGCGCGACGGGTACCTTGTCTGCCAGCGAGAGCGCCGCCACCTTCACCGCCAACACGAGCGGTACCAGCACCATCGTTGCGACCAGCGAGACCTTCGGCATTGCCGAGCTGAGCGTGACCAGTGCAATCTGTTTCAGCGCCGCCGACTGTAGCTCAGCCAACCTGTGCAGCATGAGCAACGTCTGTGATGCCGGTGTTTGTGTGGCTGGCGCCAACGACAAGGATGCCGATGGCGATGGCTTCGTTGACATCAACTGCGGAGGAAGCGATTGCGACGATGATCCATTGGCGTGCGGCAGCTCCTGCTCTCCTGGACTCTTCGAGAGCACGAGCGAGAACACCTGCAGTGACGGCATCGACAATGACTGCGACCTGAACACCGATGGCGCCGACAGCAGTTGTTTGCCAGGCGGTGGTACACCACCCATCGCACGCATCGCGGTGACGCCAGCCTTGGGCACGACATCGACACTCTTTACCTCGAGCGGCAGCGCGAGCACGGATCGCGAGCAGCCCGCCAGCGCCTTGCACTACGACTGGGATTGGGACGACGACGGCGTTTTCGAGGTCATCGACAGTATTGGCAGCACTCACACCTTCGCGACCCTCGGCACGCACGCCGTTCGCATGCGCGTGACCGATATCGAAGGGCTGCAGGACTTCGCTGTGTTTCACGTCGTGGTCGAAAGCCAAGCCAATCTGACCACGGTGACCACGGAGATCGATGAGAACAGCGTTTTCGCAACGCCGGCCAGCCCCGGCGGAACTGGCTTTTCCCTGCGCGAGGCCATTGCCTGGGCCGACGCCACCCCAGGGCACCAGAGCATCCTGATCCCCGCCGGTAGCTCGCTCTTGATGGATGGCAGCATCACGGGCCTCAATGACGCCGCCGGTGCCACGATTGTCGGCGATGGCGCCTTCGTCGACTTTGCCAACAAGGATGGCATCAGCATGAACAGTGGCAACCAGGTCTACGGCCTCGAGCTTGCCAACTGCGGCAACACCGCACTTACGCTCAGTGGTGGTGGCAATCACCTGGCGCGCCTCATCATCCACGATGGCAAGGACGGCATTGAAAACAAGGCAGCCAGCGCCAATGAGATTGGCCCTGACATCGAGATCCACGACATGACCGGAATTGCCCTTCGCAACAAGGCACCCAACACAACCCTTCATCATCTCTATGTGCACGACTGCAACGTCGCCCTCGAGCTCCAAAACGGAGCCAACAACTCGAGCCTGCGCCACAGCCGTATCGCAAAAAATGACGTCGGGCTCACCATCGCTGGCTCGAGCGGAGTATTGGTGCAACACAACACCATGCACGGCAATTCGACAAGCGGCCTTGCCCTCGGCGTTGGCGTTACCACCCTCGATACCCGCAACAACATCTTCACGGGCAACTCTGATTTCGGCATCAGTGGAAGCAGTGCCGCCTTTGCCCAGCTCGACTTCAACGTCTTTGATGGCAATGGCGGTGTCTGCAGCGCGTGCACGCCTGGCGTCAACAGCCAGAGCATCGCTCCAGGCTACATCGACGCAGCCGGCGCTGACTACCGACTGGCTCCTACCAGCTCCATCATCGACACCGGCAGCAATCTAGGCATCGACGTTAACGGCGACGGACCCGGGCTCTTCTATGGAAGCGCCCCGGATCCGGGTTTCTCGGAAGCCGCCTACTGATTATTGATTCAAGCGGTAGGCCGAGAAAGCGTAGTCGATACGCTCGTCCTGCCCCGCCGTGAAGAGATCCATGCAGCTGTCGTCGGTGTAGTCCATGAAGTTCTCGATGGGATCAACCGCACCGCCACGGCAGGAGTCGCGACCTACGGGACACCCGTAGGCGGCACTCTTCTCCGCTGCTGTGTCGTCGACACCATCACCGCCACGGCAGCCGCCTTGGAAGGTGTGGTACAGGCCCATCCAGTGACCAACTTCGTGGGTGCCCGTGTCGCCCTCGCTGTACGCAGCAAGGTTTCCACCCGGCAAGCTCTCATTGAGAATCACGACGCCGTCCATCGAAGGACTGCTGGCGTAGGAACTGGGAAAGGTCGCCCAGCCAAGCAAGCCGCCGCCGATGCCCGCGACGTAGAGGTTGAGATCATCGGCAGTGCCACGGCGCAGCGCGCTCTTGGCCTGTGACTCCGCCGAGCCACTCATGGAG
>JAHEAK010000222.1 GCA_024642805.1 Kofleriaceae bacterium
TGTCGGCGGTCTGGCGGGAACCATTGTCGATGCCTTCTCCGGCGATGTCGAGTCGAGTGTGGCGAGCATGATGACCGATGCCGTGAAGGACTCGGCACAAACCGCCATCCAGCCCTACCTAACCGAGCTGCGCACCCAGACCTGGGGCATCGATGTGCTGGGCCTGTCCACGCAGGTTCGCCTGCAGCCGACGCGCCTGGAGGTTAGCGACATGGGTCTGCTCGTCGAATCGAGCGTCGCCCTCAACTTCCCCGGTCTCAACAGCGCGGAATACGTCATGACCAAGAGCTCCGCACCCAACGCCGCGGCTATGGCTTCCACCGAGAGTCTGCGAGTCGGCGTGGCTGACGATGTTGGCAATCAGATCCTGGCCGCTTTGTGGGGTCAGGGAAAGCTCAGCCAGCATTTCGACATTCCCTCTGATCATCCCGCCAACAGCTTGCTCGGTTTCGCTTCGCTCGATCTCGACATGCAATTGCCACCCATGCTCAAAGGCAATGGCGATGATGGCGCCGCACAGCTGGTCGTCGGCGACATGTTGCTGAGCGTCAAAGGCGTCGATGGCCGCGTGCTCGAGCGCATCTCGGTCTCGGCCAAGATCGACCTCACCCTGGGACTGGGAGACAACTCCGCCGTCAACCTCGGCACCGGCGACACCGAGATCTGGTTGGCCGCACTCGACGAGGCGGGACAAACCGCACTTTCGACGCCGATTCCCGACGCTCTCAAGAGCCTGGTCATCGACGAGTTCACTGTTTTTTTGCAAGAGACCATGGGCTCGTTGCCCACCCCGCAGCTGGATGAAATCGCCGTGGTCTCTTCCTCGCTCGGCGTCACCGGCGGCTATCTGCTCATGGGTGGTCAGTTGACCAGGACCTCGCCGTGATTCCAAAGGCCGCCGCACTCGGCGTGTGCTTGCTCGGTCTCACGGGCTCGGCCCTGGCCGACAACGCTCGCACCTTGCCAGCAGGTATCTGGAAGACCGGTGGACGCTTCATCAACATGAGCAGCGGTCCCATCGACCACAGCGGCTCGATCGTCTTGCCCGCTGACGATCTGCGCGCCGCCGGCATGGGCGCGTTGGCCGACGCCCTCTCCGATTCCAACGGCGGAGGTGTTGGCGATGTCGATTTGGAAATCGACTTCGGAGCCACCGTGGTCGCCCCCGACCTCTTCTACGGAATCAACGATTGGCTGACCGTAGGCGCGGTCTTGCCCATTTTCACCGATGCCCATGTCAACGTTCGCAAGATGGACTTTCGCTCGGGCTTTTGGGCCTACAACAGCGAGTTCGGCGCTGATCGCAGCGCCTCGCCGATCGTTCCTGCCTTTGATGCCCGCGCCGTGACCGGCCCCGACGCCGTGCAGCGCGCCGTCACCGAAGGCTTGCAATACAAGCCCATCCAAAACTGGCAAGACAGCGGCGTCGGCGACCTCTTGTTGGTCGCGCAAGCACGGCTGTGGCGCTCCGAAAAAGCACAGCTCGCCGCACAACCCATGATCACGCTGCCAACCGGCAAGACCGACGATCCTGACAACCTGGTCGACTTTGGACTCGGCGACGGCCAAAGCGATGTCGGCGGCTCACTGCTCCTGGATTATGAACTCTCCCCCGATGCCATGCTGCACATCAAGGCCGGCTACACCGCGCAGCTAGCGGCCCGCAAGGAAATGCGAGCGTTCAAGGACGAGGCCTTTCCTCTGGCTTCCAAGACACAGCTTCCCGATCCCTACGCTGACTTCGTCGGCATGAGTCAGGTCGTCGAGCACGATCCAGGTGATCTCTTTCGCATCAAACCCAGCATGAGTTTCAGAATGAACAAACTCATGGCGCTTGAGGGCGCGTACGAGTTGATGGTGCACGGCGTCGATACCTTCGACGGCGTCGACACCTCCCCCCTGTCGGTGGGCACCAACTACATGGCGCATGAGTTCACCGCGGGCGCCTCTATCAACCTGGTCGACTCCTTCCTGGAAGGCGGCTCGCCCGTCCCGCTCATCGGTGAGATCATGGTCAGCCAGTCGCTGTCTAGTGAGGACACCGCCAACCGTCGCACGGTGATGATGTCGCTGAGCGTGTTCTTCGGTAGCCCCGACAGCATTCGCAGCAAGAGCGAGGAGGACGATGCCGACCTCGGCTGGTACGACGGCAAGAGCGACGACAAGAGCGACGGCGACGAGGACGGCGACGAGGACGAGGACGAGGACGAGGACCAAGGCAGCGACGAGGATGAGGACGACCTCGGCTGGTAGCCGATAGCGGACGCACCAGCCAAGGCAGGGATGGGGCTCCTCCCGCGAGAGCCTGCCCTCAGAGCGGTGATCTCGCAGGCCCAGCTGAAGCGCCTCGCCTCGATTTCTGAGATTCTTTTCAACACGCCAGCGGCCTGGGTGTTCTAGAGGCGTGGATTTGGATCTGACCAGAAGCTCACGAGCATGGTCGCTGGCCCTGCTCGTCGTGGCCGGCGCGCTAGCTCTGCCTCCTGTCGCTCACGCCGAGCCGATGGTGGGAGCAAGCCTGATCGTTGGGGAATCGCTCAGCGGGCACGCCGACGCACGAGTGGGTGCCGCCCTCCACCTTGCGCAAGCCCTCGGCGATGGCTACCAGCTTGGCGTCGACGCGCGCGCCTCTATCGAAGGCTTTACCGGCGGATTCGGCTGCGGCACCCTTGCCGACGATGGTCGGCCCGTGCCGGCAGTCGGGGTCGTGTGTCTCGCCCCTGGTGCTGCCGTGCATGCCTTTCTCGGTAGGCGCGTCGCCACCAGCAAGCGCTCGTGGCTGGCGCTGGATGCCGGACCGGGCGCGAGCGCGGAATTCACGATACCGGGTCAGGGCGGCCGAACGCAGGTGCAGTTGCGGCCCTCCGTGTTGGCGCGGATTGCGCTCTTGGTCGACACCGGCGAGGCACTGGGTGCGCGTTGGTCAATTGGTCTTGGCCTCGAAGAAAGTGTGCAAGGGATTTGCGCCCCGCAGCACACTGGTGGCCTCGGTCTCATCGTGGAGGCGCGCTGAGCGTGATGCTAGTGTCTGCATCCCTGGCACGGCATCGGCTAGCGATGCGTGCCGACCAACGACACAATCCCATGACGCGCCCGACGCCCATAGCTGATAGCGTGGCCCCGAACGCGAGTCCTGGTGCCGAGCCAAGCGACGATCAACTCATGGCACGGGCGGCAAGCGATGAGCACGAAGCCTTTGCCATGCTCGTGCGTCGCCACATGCCCCAGCTGCTCGGCTACTGCAGCAAGTATGTTTGCGATGTGCGCCTGGGCGAAGAGCTCGCCCAAGACACATGGCTCAAGCTGTGGGCCTATCGCGCTCGATATCGCGCACAGGGGAAGTTTCGCGTTCTTCTCTACACCAGTGCACGCAACTTGTGTCGAAGCCACGCTCGCGACACGGGGCGACGTTCGCGCTGGTGGGGTGAGCTGAGTACCCCAGACCCGGGTTCAGACACGGAGTCAGACTCTCAGAACAATACTCAGCTCGACGCCCTCTTGGCTCGCGAGCAGGAGCACCGTATTCAGGAAGCCATGGCCCATTTGAAGCCCAAGCTGCGCGAGGCCCTGCTGCTGCGCTTCGACCAGGAGCTCGACTACAGTGAGATTGCGGCCATCCTCGGCCGGTCCGAGTCGACGGTGCGCTCGCGTATCTTTCATGGCCTTCGGCAGCTGCGAATGCAACATGCAGGAGATACCCCATGAGCATCAGCTGCCCCAAGAACGACGAATGGCTCGCCTTCGTGGGCGAAACGCTCGACGGTGATCGCAAGGCCGACATGCGTGCCCACCTCGGTTCCTGCGCGACCTGCCAGCAGAGCCTCGAAGAATGGCAGCTGCTCGCGAAGGGCATCGCCGCGCCCCTGCCTGGGCTGGACAGCGATCGGGTTGGCGAGCAGCTCCTGGCCAAGCTGCGAGCACAGCCAGACGCGCGCGCGCCCATCTCCTGGTGGCGAGCCTCGCTAGCGCTCGGATCCCTGCTCGCCGCGACGGCGATCGTGTTGCTGCTGATCCTTGGCGAGCGTGGTCCATCGCCCGAAAAGGCACAGAGCTTTCAGGCACGCGGAGGCTCGAGCCGCACCGAGCTTGCGCGCAAGGTCGGGGCTCACTTCCTGGTCGTGCGCAAGGGCGCCTTGGTCGCGCTCAGCCAGGACGCTATTGTCTCCGCTTCGGAGGGATTGACGCTCTCCTACGTCAACGCGATCCATCCCAAGAAGGTCTACCTTCTCGCCTTCGTGCTCGACTCGCAGCGCGAAATCCATTGGCTCTTTCCTGCCTACCTACGCAGCTCTGACAATCCCCTCGCTCTCGAACTGGTAGCCAGCAAAGACGAGATCGTGCTCCCCGACGCAGTCGTCCCCGACGCCCCCGCTAAAGGGGCAAGCACCTTGGTGTGGATGGCCTCTTTCGAGCAACCCACGGTGGCATCGATCGAGAGCCTACCCAAGGCAGAGCGCACCCTGGCAAGCCTGCAGGCGCGCTGGCCCAAGGCCGAGCTTGGCCACCTTCGAATCCAGATCCATGACTAACTTCCATCGCCATCCCCTCGTCGCCATCGTCGGCCTCTTCGCGTTCGTCCTGTGCCTGCCTGCGCCGGCGGCAGCGGATACTCCGGCGACCGAGACCTTCGTCATGATCGTCACCAACAATCAAGGCTCGGGACTCGGTCGTCCCGACCTGCAGTACGCCGATGACGATGGCGCCAAATACTACGAGTTCTTCTCCATGCTAGCGCCCGAGGAGAATATCGAGCTGCTCACCAAATTCGATCGCGATACGGCTCGCCTTTTTCCACGCCTGCGCACCTTGGTGAGCGAACCTACCTGGCAGAACGTCATCGCCAGCGCTAGCCGCTTCGCCAAACGCTCCAAGGCAGCCATGGCCGCCGGTAAGCGGGTCGAGTTTTACTTCGTGTTCGCCGGTCACGGCGACGTCGACCACGGTCGCGGCTTCGTCGAGCTGCAGGATGCTTCGCTCGGCGCCGACGATCTCAAGACCTACATCCTCCAAGGCGTTCCCAGCACGCGCACTCATGTCATCGCCGACAGCTGCAATTCCTACTTCCTCATCCACTCGCGCAAGCCGGGCGGCAAGCGATTCGCCACGCCCGTCGACGCGATCAAAGAGTTGGCGGCCGAGCTCCCAAATGTCGGCGTCTTCCTGTCAACGAACGCAGAATCAGAAGTCTTCGAGTGGTCCGAGCTGCAATCGGGCATCTTCAGTCACGCGGTGCGCTCTGGACTGGCGGGCGCCGCCGATGCCGATCACAACGGCGATGTGAGTTACCAGGAGCTGGAGGCCTTCGTCGCCACTGCCGTCGTCGACATCAAGAACCCGCTCTACCGACCGCGCGTCTTTGCCAAGGCACCTAGCAGTCTCGACACGCTGGTGCACTGGTCGGCGAGCCACGCCGTGCGCCTGGTCTTGCCCAATAAAACAGCCGCACGCTATGCGCTGCGCGATCGCGAGGGCGTGCCATGGATCGACGTCCACACGGAGGCGGAGTCTTCCGTGCTGCTTCGCCTGCCGGCTGCTCTCGCCGCCGGTGGCTGGATCGATGAGCTGAGCCTCGCTGGCGATCGCGCCACTGTCAGAAAGCGCTATCCCCTGCCCCTCGAGCCAAGCGAGTCGATTGCACTGAGTGATCTGGTTGGCGAAGACGCCGCCAGCGCCGCGCGCGGTCCTGGCGACATCTTTCACAATCTCTTCCTGCATCCCTTTGGGGCGCACGCCATGGCCGAGTTCGCGTCGAGGCAAAGGCCCGAGGTCGCGGTCTTCGGCATCTCTCGTCAGGATGCCGAGCGCATGGAGTTATTGCTCTCGAACATTGGCGAGGTCGAGCATCGAAGTCGCATGGCCGGCACGAGCGGCCTACTCGGGGTCGGCGCGCTCTCGCTCGGCGCCGGCGCTCTCTTGCTCGCAGAGGATGGCGAGAGCAACCACAGCTTCGGCCTGGGCCTGGCTGCCCTCGGTGGCGGCGCATTCCTGGCCGGTGGCATTGGCCTCTTTGTGCGCTCCCCCGCGGAGAAGCTGCGCGAGCGATTTACCAGTGCCCTGGCGCGCGGTGAGGATCCGGCCGCCCTCGTCGCCAAGACCGAGCGCGAGCTCTACGCCCTTGCGGCGGACTATCGCCGCACCCGCCACCTCTTGGGCTGGGCTGGGCTCGGCATGGCTGGCGTGGCCGCGGGACTGCTGGTCCACAACGAGCTTTCGACGGATCCCAATCGAAGCAACAGCTTCTCCTTCGGCCTCCTGGCAGCGGCCGGCGGCTGGGCCGCCTTCACAAGTCAGTTCGAATACCCCATCGAAGGGATGGTGTCGATCTGGCAGCGCGACCCAGGTATCCAGCGCTTGCCGCGTCTCACCCTCGTGCCTTTGCGAGAGGGAGCGATAGCTGGTCTGGTCGGCAGCTTCTGAGACGAGATTGCCGCGTCTTGCTCGCTTGACGGCGCGCAGGACTGGGGCCACGGTTCCGACATGAGCCTAACCCTTTACTACCATCCCTATAGTCGCGCGGCCGGTGTTGTGTGGATGCTCGAAGAGCTTGAGATCGACTACGAGCTCCGCTTCGTCGATCTCCTGACGGGAGCCCATAAGCAACCCGAGAATCTTGCTCTCAACCCCATGGGCAAGTTGCCCATCCTCGTCGATGGCGAGCAGGTGGTCACGGAGTCGGCGGCCATCGGCCTGTACCTGGCCGATCGCTACGCGGCGGGACGGCTCGCCCCCGCCCTCGACGATCCGCAGCGCGGCACCTACTTGCGCTGGTCGCTCTTCGCGCCCTCGGTTGTCGAACCGGGGCTCATGGCCAAGAGCAATGACTGGAGCTTCAAGGAGAGCCAGGCCGGCTGGGGAAACTACCAGGCCATGCTGGGTGCCCTTGATAGCGCGATCGCCCCTGGTCCCTTTATCCTCGGTGAGCGCTTCTCGATGGCCGACGTCATCCTTGGTGGCACCCTTCGCTTCATGCTTCGCTTCAAGATGCTCGAGAGCAGGCCAAGCTTCGAAGCCTATGCCGAGCGACTTGGGCAGCGACCGGCACTCGTGCGCGCGGATGCCAAGAACGCCGCCAGCATGGCCGAGCACGGTCTGACCCGCTAGCCCAGAGCGGCCAGCTCTTCCCGCTCTATTTCGCACATGCGAAGAGCCCGCTCAGCACAGGCTGGCGGGCTCGTGGGCATGCACTGCTAGGCACTGTTGCGAGTTACTTTGCACCGAGAAACTGGCTGGCCACTTTGCGGCTGGCTTCAGTTGCCCAGGACTGGAACTCACCGGCGAGCTTCATGTTGTAGGCCAAAAGCTGCTTACCTTGCTCGAAAGCGGCGGCTTGCATCTTCGTGGTCTGATCGAAGAGCTCGCTCATGCGATGCATTTGCTCTTCGCCGACGCGACCCCAAGTGTTGAAGGTGGTGGCTGGTTCAGAAGTAGTGGTGTTGGTTTCGTTTTTCATGGTGCTCACAATCTGGGCTCGTGAGTGCCTCTCGTCAAGTACATTTTTGTGCACTGCAACAAAATAATTCCGACGCTGGCGATGACTCCGTAGGAGGCGGTGACCGCGGGATTGCCAATGTCGGTAAATTTGTACAGACCAAAGTGGATCAGCATGGCCGCCCCCGAAGCGCTGAACATCCAGGGCGTTGGAATCTGTGGGCCCGTGACCGGCATGAGCACACCAAAGAGAACGGGCGCGGTAGCCGCAGCGACTAGACCATAAACACCCAGCTGACCAAAGAAGCCAAGCAGCTCGGGCGGGTACAGGGCGATGAAGAAGGCCACCACACCCATCGCCACCAGGATCAGTTGCGAGGCATGGTGAGCGAGAACGGACTTCTCTTGCTCGCTCTTGTTCTTGAGAAGGTTGTTCTCGGTGACGCCCAGAAAGAGGTCGTTGGCGGCGATGCTCGACAGTGCC
>JAHEAK010000223.1 GCA_024642805.1 Kofleriaceae bacterium
TGGGCGCGGGGGCGGAGGTGGAGGCGGGCCACCGGCCGTGCGCGCGCTCGCGGCCGGCGGTGGTGCCGGGCGCGAGGCCTTGTTGTTGCGACCGAGAGCCTCGATGAGGTCTTCGGTGCGTAGCTCCATCGTCGGCTCACTGGTGGCGCGACTCGGCATGTCGGCGACCATCTCGCTGATATCGATCTCCTGCGTGCTCTCCGCAGAGGGGCCGTTGCGAGTTGGATCGAGACTCGCGCTGGCTTCGTTGCCTACCAGGTCGCTGATGCTCAGCTCCTGGGTTGCTTCCCGACGCGGTTTGGCGGCCGAGACCACCACTTTGCCTGGTCGCTCCTTGCTGGCGCCGCTTTCGATGTGGGCCGCGGGCAGTTCGGGAGTCGGCGTGCGCTGAGCGTCGGTATATGTGCCGATGCGTTTGGCAAGACGCCACAGGTGCCCGAGCGTCTCTTCGTCGTCGGGCTGCAAGATGAAGCAGGAGATATGCGTGCGAAAGGCCCGAATGGGATCGTTGGCCCGCTCCTCGTAGGCAGCCGCTTTGCGCCGAAGGATTTCGACTTGCGCCTTTGGGCTGCCTGCTCGTTCGGCAAGAGCCGTCTCGATGCTCAGGATCTGTTCCCAGTGCTTTTGGCGGTCGCCAAATGCATAGAGAAGCTCGCGACACTCGTTTCGCCCCGGAGCAAAGGAGAATGCTCGCAAGAGATCCTCGAGGGCTCCTGGCACGTCCTTGGCCCGCTCCTCGCGAAGCTTGGCGCGCCTCACCAGCAATTGCAGGCGTTGATCGCCTGCAACGACCGCGAGCGGCAAATCGAAACACTCGAGCAAGGTCTGCCAGACCTTCTTGTCGTTAGCCTCGTCGGCGATGCGCTCGGCCTCGGCGATGAGCTCTTGTCGAATTGGTTCTACCTCGAGTGCAGCCTTCAGCGACTCGATGGCGCGCTTGGGATCGCGCAGGCGACGCTCGGCGATGGTGGCAAGCTCAATGCTGATGGCAACGAAGCTGGCCTTGTCGGCGATCATGCCACTTTCGCGCAACTGCTCTCGGTCGGCTTCGAAGACATTAGCGAGCTCTCGCCAAAGGCCGTAGTTCTCGGCGGCTCGGCGCAGTTCGGCCAGCGTAGTGGCGTCTGGCCCAAGCTCGTGGGCTCGGCTGTACCACAGGAATGCCTCGCGATGGTCGGTGAGTTCCTCGGCCGTTACATCGGCAATGCGGAGCATGAGCGCGCGCTTCTCAGTGTTGTTCTCAATGAGGCCGATGCGCTTTTCCAGGAGCGCGATGTGCTTGCGCCAACGCCCAACCTTGGCATAGAGCTCGGCGGCCGCGGTGATGGCCTCCTCGTGGTCGGGATCGAGCTTGAGCACCCTCTCGTAGGCTTGCAGCGCCCGTTTGGGGTCATTGATGCGATCGCGACACAAGAGGCCAATCTCGAGACCGCGGCTAATCTTGGCATTCAGATCCTCGGTGAGCACCATCTCGCGCTCTGCGATGCGAATGGATGGCTCGAAGGATCCGCGCGTCTCATACAGGCGACGAAGCTTGCGGTGCGCTTCCAGGTCCCGGGGCGAGACGTGGGCAATGAGATTCTCGAGTGCTTGGGTCGCCAGGTCCGGCGAGCCAAGACGCTCCTCGAGCAGGTCGGCTCGCTTAAGTGCCAGCGCAGCAGCCTTCTCAGGCTCGTCCGTGGCGTAGATGGGGATTTGTCGCTCGAGTACGTTGGCGAGGTCGCGCCACTGACGCGCCTCTTCGTGCAAGCGACACAGCGCATTGAGACCGTCGCGATCACGCTCGGAGATGAGCAGCACCCGCTGCCAGGCTTTGACGGCGCGGGCACTGTCTTGCAACTGATCGTCGAGCACGCGAGCAAGGCGCTTGAGCTCGGCTGACATCTCGGCTGCAGCAGCGCTGCCAGCAACCGGAATGGGCGCGTTCATCAGTGCTCGGTCCAGGACCTCCGCCAGGTCGGCGAAACGGCGATGGCGCTCGTAGAGTCCCGCGAGTTGTTTGAGGGCTTCGGTGTCGTTGGGGGCCGTGCTTAAGACTTTTTCCCAGCGCTCCATGGCGGCGACTTCGTCTTGACGCTCTTCCGCGAGACGGGCCAGGCGGCGCAGCAATTTCGAACGCTCGACAGGCGCGGTCGAGCAGGCCACGTGATACTCAAGGGTCTGCTCGAGACGTTCGGCATCGCCAGCCTTCTCGAGCACGCGCTCCATGCGTTCGAGGGCCTCGCGATCACCTGGCAAGAGCTCGAGGATTCCCGAGCAGGCGTAGACCACGCCCTCGACATCCGCGAGCTGGTTCTCGTACATGTTGGCGATACGACGCAGCTGCGAAAGTCGCTCGACTCGCTTGGCGACCGGCCATTCGCGAGCACTCTCGGTGCGTGAGCCCGTGGTGGCATCGAGCCTTCGACTGGCCAGGTCGAGCTGTCGGCGTATCGTGTGCGCCAGACCGGCCTCGTCGCCCTCGCGCTCGTAGAGCTCGGCAACGGATTTGAGCACGGCATCGTCATCGGGAAAGAGACTCAGTACCTCTTCATAGAGGGTGATGGCTCGGCGCGGATTGACTTGACGCTCGCGATAGACCTGCGCGATCCGGCGCAGCGCTTCGGCCCGGGCTTCGGCGCTAGTGGCTTGCTCGGCTTCTTGCTCGAGCACGCCGACCAACGACTCCCACATCTTTGCGCGCGACATCAGCCGCTGCAGCGCATCGCTGGTCTTCTGGGTGTGACCCTCGATTTCCTCGATGCGTCGCCAGCTCAAGATCGCTCTGTCGATGTCGCCCAAGCGCAACTCGCACAGCTCGGCAACGCCCTCCAGTCGCTGCACCAGCTCCTGCGGGGCCGCACCCTGCTCACGCAACTGGTCGATGGTGTACTCGTGAAGATCGGTGAGACCTCGCCAGTCACGACGCTCGCGAAAGTGCTCGCTGTAGCGGGTCAGCGCTTCGGCGTTGAGCGGGTCATAGCCAAGGATGCGATGCAGAGTCTCGGCAGCGCGATCGCGATCGCGAAGCTGCTCGCGATAGATCGTGGCCAGCTCCAAGAGCAGCTGCACCGAATCAGGATCGCCTGGCGCTTTGCGAGCAAGGTCGTCCTCGATGAGCTTGACCAGCTCTTCGCCCTCCTGATCTTCCTCAAAGAGAGAGCGCAACTTGAGTGCATAGTCGTTGCCTGGACCGTAGAGCGAGGCCAGCTCGCGCAAACAATTCTTGAGGCCTTCACGATCGGCCAGATGCTCTTCACAGAGCGCGGCGCGCTTGGCGAGGATGTCTGCTCGCTCTTGTGGCTGGGTCGCCAGACCGAGCTGGTGTTGGTAGAGCCGATCCAGCTCCGGCCAGCGGCGGGCCAGGCTGAGCATGCTCTCGAGGTTGTCGGTGCCGCGCTGCGAACTCGGATCGGCTCCCAATGCTCTGCGCAAGAAGCTGATAGCTCCGTCGGGATCCTCCGTCTGCATGCGTCGCTCGCCGAGATCGACGAAGAGCTCACTGGCGCGCCGGTGTTCTTCTTCGCCTTCGAGGGCGGACAGGACTTCGGCCAAGGACTCGCGGGCATCCAGCGAATCGGGGGCCAGCTTGAGCGCACTCTCGAGGTGTTGCGCTGCGCCCTGAGTGTCAGCGCGTCGGCGCTTGAGACCGCCAAGGGCAAGTTCGATTTCGGCGCGACGAGCGTTGTCGCCACCGTTGCCCATCAGCTCGAGCTCGGTCTCATAGAGGGCGGTGACCATCTGATCGTCGCCGAGGGAGGCGTAGATGATGCGCGACTGGTCGAGGGCTTCGGTCTTGGTCGGCGCCAGCTGAAAGCTTCGCTGCCAACACTGTAAGGCTTTGTCGAGACGGCCGAGATGATCCTGCCAGAGACGCGCGACAGCCCGGTATCGCTGGGCCACTCGTCGCGCCAGGGCAGGCGCATTGTCTTGTGCGAAGACAATTTCTAGGGCCTCGATTTCCGCTTCGGCGACGTTGGCGGCCTCGGCGAAGCGCTCGTGCTCTACCAGGCGATCGAATGCTTGTTGCGCGGCTTTGTCATGGGCGGGGGCCTTTTCGAGAATCTGGCGATAGTCGGAAAGGCCGTGATCGATCTGGCCCGCTTGCACGCGCAAGCTGGCGGCGTCGAGCCACAAACGCGAGCTGTCGCGCTCGGCGCTTTCGACTCCCGCGCGCAGTTCGAAGAGCTCAGCGAGCTCCGAGTGGCGATTGGCCTCCTTGAGCGAGCGTCGCAACTCTCGAAAGAGATCCTGTTCACTCGGATCTTTCCGAAACGATTCAAGTTGAGCCGCAATGGCATCGATCGGCTCTTGTTCCGTCGGCGTCGGTTCGTCGCGCATGACTCCCTAATGGCACAAAGTCCAGTGTCAGCAGGAGGTTAGCATGCAAGGCGCGCTGCTCGCAGGCTGCAGGGCAGGGGCAAGCACGCGAATTGTTAAGAATCGAGCTAACTAACTGAATTTGCCCGAGTGCATGCCGACACTGTGCACGCCTCTGAGAAGCCCCTTGCTCAGGTGCGAGCGAGATCCATCGATGCCACCAGCTCTTTGGCGACCAGGGTGCCCTGGCCTTGGGGTCGCACGCGTGCTGCTTCTGTCGTCGGGGTGCTGATGGCTTGCGCGCGTTCGCGCTCGCGACCCAAGGTGAATTGCACGGCGCGCACTCGCTGCTGCATCGACACCGACTCGATGGGCAAATACGAAATCTGATAGAGCTCGAGCATCAGCTTGACCATGCCATCGATGCGCACGACGGACTCCCAATCCACGCCGGCGCGAACGCCGTCCTCTGCGAGCAAGCTGCGATGCGGGCGTAAGAAAAACACCACTCCACCGGCCACCCACTTCATGTATTCCGCAAAGCTCGGCTCAGCAACCATCTCGCCGAAGATGGTCGTGTGGTCAGCCGCGTAGGCCAGGTTGTCGAAGGCGCGATCGGAAACGAAGCGATCACCGTGGAGCTTTTCGGTGGCGACCTGTCTGGCAAAGACGTTGCGCTGGTAGTCGGCGACCAGATCCATGTCGGTGCGCATGGCATCAAAGGAGGTCTCCATCTCGGCGAGCACACCGCGGGCGACCTCGCTGATCATCGGCAGCTGGTACTTTTGCGAAACGTAGCGACAGAGAGTGGTTTTTCCTGTGGCGTGGCTGCCGACAAAGTAGATGCGCATGGGGGCGCTGGATAGCAGAGCCCTACGACACTTGGCCAAGCGAAGCGGCCAGGGCGGGACGAAGGAAGGATCCCGCAGCGCCCAGGGCCGCACATTCCGTCAATCCGAATCGATTTCGACGTCCAGCTCCTCCAGCTTCTCGAGGCCTTCCTTGACAAACTCCTGAAATTTCTCCAGGCGCATGGCGTCGAGGTTGGTGAACTGGACACCGAGGCCCTGTGGAGGACTGTCGCTGCGGCGCTTGACGATGGAGTCGATCGTGAACGCCTGGCGCGTGATCGGATGATAGATGGTCAGGGACAAGATCTTGCCGGGATCCAGGCGCAGATCGGTGTCGAGGAACATGCCGCCAGCGGAGATGTCTCGGCTGTACAAGACCTCTAGCTCGTTCAGATCGCGAGGATGCACTTCAAAGCGCGCATCGAAGCGCGGGTACTGGCGCTTGACCGAATCGATAGCGTCTGGAGGTAGCTCGGGCGGGTTTTGGCGCACGTGGGTGACGAAGCGCTCCCACTTGCGCCGCTCGGATTCACTCTGCGCGTAGAACTGCACGCCCACGCCCGGCAGGCGCTTGGCATCTTGCTCGGGGCGCAGCACGTAGACGCTCATGCCATGCGAGCGAAACTCGACCTCGTCGGGAGGCAGCTTGGCTTCAATGCTGATGAGTTGGCGCAGGACGGGTGGATCGTCGGTGCAGATGAAGAGCCCGCGAAAGCTCACATCGCTGGAGTACAGCTTGGAGATCTTGTTGCCGACTTTGAGCGTGATGGGAACGCGCACGGCATAGCGCTCTTCCCGACGCGGGGTCGTGTACTTACCGGTGGTGGACATCGTTCGCCTTGGGGCACGAACCCTAGCATTCGCGGCCCCAAAGGCGACAGCAGCGCGAGCTATTCTTGCTCGTAGATAAAGGTCAGATGTGTGCAGATGGCCACCGGCATGCCGTTGGCCCGATAGGGCTCGTAGCGCCATTTGCGGATCGCGTTGAGCAGTTTGCCGTCGTAGTCGTCATGGCCGGAGCTCTTGACGATGCTCTGCCCGCTCACGCCTCCTGAGGTGTCCAGGCACATGCGCACCACTGCCACGATGCGCGACTCGTTGTTGCGGCTCATCGCGTTCTTGGTGCTGCTGGGTGGCTGTACCTGCGGGTCGCCAGCCGTGCGGCGAAGTTCACTCAGCACCGTTGGTGGCAAGAAGGCTGGCTGCTTGGGTTCCTCGTCGGCTTTGGGCAGGGCGGCCATAGCCTGGCAGCGGTCCGGGTCCAGGCACAGCTCGAGACCGGGAAGACCAGGGCCGCCGGGACCAACACCTGGACCTTCGCCTTCGCCCTCGCCCTCGCCCTCGGCCTCGCCCGTGGTGTTTTCAGAGGCCTCGCTCGCCCGCGAGGGGTCGGCCTTGCGGTCTGGGTTTGGCTGGCGCGCGTCCTTGACGATCTTTTGTTTGGCTTTGACCTTCTCCGGAGCGGCCTTGGCTTCCGAACCTGCAGGCGGGGAGGCGGGCAGACCCGTTGCCATGGCCAGGCCACGATTGGGCCGGCCGAGCTCCTCGACCTGCCACAGACCGAGGATGATGAGCATCGCGCCGACCCCGACATGAAGAAGGGCGCTGCCGATGGCAAGCAGTCGTAGGCCCCGGCGGCGGGGCTTGGCTTTCGTAAAATTCTCAAACATATGCATGACCTCCTCAGATGGACACGCAGGAGCGAGGCAAGCGGTCTGCATCGAGATCTGACAGGAACCAACAACCGGCGCCTGGCGAGACCCTGGGGCTGCAATAAGCCAAGCTGAGGTGGCCATTAGAAAAGCCACCGGCCAACTATTCGAATTCAATTGCCAAATTCGGGTGGCAGTGGTCTCTTCGCAGCATCCCAGCTGCCGCCGCTTTTCAAGGCCCTTGCTCGTTCCCAGCAAGTTCAACTACCTGAGAAGAGGGGTAACTGGACTCAAACTTGCTCTCGACCTGTATTGGTTCCCACTCTTTCTCCTCCTGGAGTTCCCAATGAATCGCCCCACCTTGCGCTCTTCGCTTCGTCGCCTGGCTCTGCTTGCCTATGCCTTTGGAGTTGTTGCTCTTCCGGCGGTGGCCCACGCGCAGCTTTGGGAGGACGTCACCGACAGCACCATCGGCCCGACCGCAGAGTGGACCAACAAGGTGGAGATCGCGGACATCAATGGGGATGGCCGACCAGACATCCTCTTCGCCAACGGCGGCAACTACAACGAGGCCGGTACCCCAGAGAAGAACCGGGTCTTCCTCAATCAGGGACCAGGTCAGGCCTTCGTCGAAGCGACCAGCTCGGTGTTTGGCCCCACGGGGGATCTGGCCCGCGTCGTCAAGGCGCGCGATCTCAACGGCGACGGCGAGACCGACATCATCGTCGGCACCACCTACGAGACCCAGAGCCGTTTGTACTTTGGCAACGGCAACGGCGGCTTCACAGAAGTCACCAGCAGCAACCTTCCCAACGACCCGGCCAGCATTGGCGATCTAGAAGTTGGCGACATCGATGGCGATGGCGACATGGACATCGTACTCGCCGATTGGGGACCTGGCGATCCATTCGTCAGCACCGGTGGTCGCATCCTGCTCTGGCTCAACGACGGCAACGGCGTGTTTCGCGATGGCAGCTCGCAGATTCCAGGCAGCTCGGTTCGCTGGTCCTGGGACATGGAGCTTATCGACACTGACAACGACTACGACCTCGACATCGTCGCCTCGTGCAAGGTGTGCACGGGCAGCTTCCTCTTCCTCAACGAC
>JAHEAK010000875.1 GCA_024642805.1 Kofleriaceae bacterium
TGGTCCTCATCATCGAGCACGCGCCCGTGCACGCTGGCGTGCGCTGGCTCCTGCGCGGAGCTGGCGAGTCCCTTGACCCCGGCGGCATGCTCGCCCGCACTGGCCCGCTGGCTTGCAGATTTTTCTGCGCTCTTCTTGCCGGCGATCACAAGATAGAGGGCGGCGAGGGCGGCGATAACACCAGCGGCGATGAGGAGGCGCTTGTTCATAGACGGCCTCTTACCGCTCTCGAGCAGGGCGTATTCCGCGCCCACTCGCTAAAGTCTGTTCACTGGCGCGCTTGGTCTGTTCACTGGCGCGAGACTGGCGCGCGTGCTCTGTTCACTCGCGCCGTGCCTGCGGGCCTGGTAGGTTTTCTGAGCCCCACGTGCGTTGAAGAGGCCCATGACTGCACATCACGTCTTCCTTTCGTTGCTCGCCACCCTTTGCCTCGCCTGTGAGGGCGGGTCGGGGAGCGGGCAGATCGATGCCGCCCTCGCTGGCAACGATGACGCGGGCGCGAGTCTCGGTGATCGGGCTCTCATCTACACCCAGGGCTCGTCGATAAGCCTGGGCTATGGCGCCTTGACGCAGGCGCTTGGCCAAGCGGGCGCCGCTGGCGTCGATCAAAATGGCGCCTGGCCGGCGAGCCTTGCCGACTACCGCCTGGTCTTCCTCATCGACATTGCGCCGCTGGCCGCGGATCAGCTGGCCATGCTCAGCGACTTCGTTGCCGCGGGCGGCGGCCTTGTGCTTGCTGCCGAGCCGGTCGGCAACGGCGACCTTCCACTTAACGAGGTGGCTGCGGCCGTGGGCTCGGGCGCAAGCATTGTCGCCGACCAGACCTTCGACGGCTGCAACGAGGTTCCCAGTGCCGCGGTGCACGATCTTAGCGCCGGCGCCGATACCCTGAGTGTCTCGCGCTCGATGCGCGTTGCCGGCGGCACCATCTTGTATTCGACAGGCGGTGTGGATGTGCTGGCCGTTGCCGGTCAGGTGGTCGTGGCGGGCGACGCCAATAGTTTCACCGATGGCGGCTGTCTTGGCTGCTGTAGCCCCTCTCCATCCACAGAGAACTTCTGGAAGAACCTGTGGACTTCTCTTCCCGCCTCCTAGTCGCGGCGGGATCGCCTCAGGCGCGGCGCAGGAGCGACTGGTAGAGGGCCACGATCTCGCCGATTCGATGATCCCAATCGTAGCCTTCGTGCGCGATGGAAAAGGCGTGCGCGCGGCGTTGGTTCGCGCTGCCCGGATCGTCAAGAGTGCGTGTCACGCCCTCGACGATCGCGTGTGCGCTGTGCGCTTCGATCAACATGGCAGACTCTTCATCGACGAGCTCCGCCAAGGCGCCAGCCCTCGTGCACACCAGCGGGGTTCCGTGCAACATGCCCTCGAGGGGCACCTGCGCAAAGGTCTCGAACCAACTGGGCACCAGCAATACCGTGGCTCGGCGGTACAGAGAGCTGAGCTCATCGCGACTGAGCCAGCCGGCAAAGTCGAGGCGCTCGCTCACGTCACCGGCGAGCTTGCGCCAGCGCTTGTGCCAGCGCCGCTCTGCGCGCGGATTGTCTGGCAGGCCGCCTGCGGCACGAGCGCGCAATCCAGGGTAGGCGCGAAAGAGCTCAGGCAAGGCCTCGAGGAACTGCGCAAAGCCATTCATATCGGCAAAGCGACCCACGAAGATCAGCAAGGGCTGGCCGGCGAAGCGATCTTCGGCAAAGGCTCGGGTGGCCTCGGGCCAGGAGGAGACGCCGAGGCGAATTACGTGGATTCGTTCTGGCGCCCTCATGCCACCTTCGCGAAGCAGGGTTGCCACCGCCTGCGAGGGCGCGTGGATCGCAGAGGCCTCGCCAAGGGCCCGCCGCTGTGCCTGGCTGCTGTGGGTGCTCGCGATGGCGCGCAGGCGATTTTGCTCCGACTGCAAGGTGTGGACGGTCAGCACGCTGGCAAGACCGTGTCGCTGACAGAGCGTGGCGGCGAAGTCCCAGAGCATGTCGTGATGCACATGCACCAGTTGTGGAGCAAAGCTCGCCACCCGCGCGGTGGCTTCCGCCAGCGCCGATGGATCCAACACGCGGACGATCGCGATGCTGTGCTCGCCGCTCTGCTCGCTGTGCTCGCCGCTGTGCTCGCCGCCATGCTCGCCATTCTTCGACAGGGGCCGATAGTCATCGAAGCTCACGACCATGCAGCGCAGGCC
>JAHEAK010000224.1 GCA_024642805.1 Kofleriaceae bacterium
GCTGGCATGAGCAGGGCACGGAAGAGCTGCTGACGAGCGGCGCTGACTTCGCCGAGTTCGGCGCGTTTGCCTTTGCCGCGCGCGAGGGTGGCATCGCCTTGGTGGCTCGCGATGCTAGCGGAGTACAGGGCATCTATGTCGTCCACGGCGATGGCAGCGTCAGCTCTGCGATGCCCGCCGGCGACACCTTCGCGGAGCTGCGCGGCGCGCTTTTGGTTGGCGAGGAACTCATCTTCTACGCGCGTCGTCACGGGGCGGAGCTCGCGATCTATCGCGCTCGACAGCAGCTGCTGCACTGTGTGCTGGCCACCGGCGATCCCTACCAGGATAGCTTCATTGCCAGTTTTGCTCTCAATCCGGTTTCGGTCGACGGCAGTGGCCAGCTGGCCATTCGACTGCAATTGGCCAGTGGTCGCGGTGTGATCGTGCGGGCGTGTGCCCAGCCCGTCGCCTAGCTCGCCACTGCTCGAGCTCCGAAAACAGCCTGTCGCCTAGCTCGCCCTTGCTCGAGCCCCGAAACGGAAGAGGGCCAGGTCGTCCTGGCCCTCCACGTACAGATGATTGGCGTCTACTGACGCGCGAGGTGCTTACTCAAAGAGCGCGGGACACTTGGTCTCGACGGCCTTGCACGCAGGTGGCAGCTCATTGAGGCTCTCGAGCTCGGCAGGATCGGAGGCGCAGCTCAGGCTGCCTGCGGCGGCCGTGACGGCGTTGGCTTGCTCACGGGCACAGGCTTCCATCTCGCCAACGGTGACTTCCGATGCGCAATCTGGCGGGGTGCCAAGGTCGCAGCTTTGCTCGGTGTTGTCAGGCTCGGCCATGCAGGCGTCGTACGCGGTCTGGCAGTCGGCCTCGGTCTCGCTGAAGAAGATGGCGCTGAAGTAGCAACCGAGCGACTTGGAGTCTTCGGCAGAGACCAGGCTCTGGCCATAATCACAAAGGTCTTGTTGCTCGGCAGGGGTTACGTCGCTGAGCGCTTTGCTGCTGTCGACACCGCTGCCGGAATCACCATCGCCACCACCGCATGCGGCGAGGCCAAGAGAGAGAAGGGCGATGGAAGAAAATAGTACATTTCGGATCATTGATTAGGTCTCCTGTGGACGGGCGCTGAATGTTATTGCCAGTGGGCGCCCACGCAAAGGGAAGAAACCGGCAAAAGCCTTCGGCGTGCGCCACACACGAAAAAGGGACTGCCATCGAGCTATGGCAAGCGCCAAGATCTCGCGGCAGTCCCGTTGAAGTGTGAGAAAACTCGCTAGCTGGAAGAAGAGCCGCCCGCGGTCCTTGCTCGCGGCCCTTGGAGCGCTAGCCCTCGCAGGCACAGCCCGCTGGTTGGCTGCAGGTGCTGGTCAGGGAGATGCAGCTATCACCGCATGCCTGGCTGTTTGCGCCGCAGGTTCGACAACACTCCACGGGTGGCTCGCCTGCGCTTGCCACAGGAACGAACTCGGTGGTGATCGTACAGGTGTTGGGGTCCAGTCGAGTATCGGCGGCCACACCTTGCTGATCGCTTGGCATCGTCTGTGGGAACTCGAAGACAGGCATTTCACGAGCGCGGTCACGAATCTGCGAGACCACCTTCATGTAGTCGACCAGCATGCTGGGCACTTCGAGGCTCTGCGAACTGCCGTTCTTTTGGAAGGTGATGGTTTGGGTTTCGGTGCGGGCCTGGCAAGCGTCGCTGAAGGCGCTCACGTGGCCGCTGATCGCGTCGCCGTTTTGCAGGTTGTTGAAGAGCTCCGCGCCCGGGCTGCCTTCCGCGGCTCCACTGAAAGCGCCGATGAGGGCAGCGCGAACACCTGCGGCGTTGAGATCCGCCAGAGGAATGCCGGGAACACTATCCAGGAGACCGCAACGGTCATCGGAGAAGACACTGCGCGTGAAGTCCACGGCCAGGACGGCCTGAGCAATGGAGTCGTCGATGATGCCATCGGCGATGAGAGCGTCGACGAATTCTTCGTCCTCGGCGCCAGGAACCACAGTGGTGAGACCGAAGACGGTGTCGATCTTGTCAGCGGGCAAGCCCTCGAGAACCTGGCCGTTGGCGCGAATCACGCCGTCGTACTGCTCGGAGCTAAAGGACAGGGATCCGAAGCCAAGGCGGCCGCTAAAGATGGTTCCCGAAAGTCGGCCCGAGCTGGCGTCGCCTTCGCTGGCGCCGTTGTCGCTGCTCTCAGCGGACTCGAGGTTGACTTCCATGGTGCAGAAGAGAGGACGGAGCAGGCTCTTGGTGTCGCCAATCTCCTTGAGGTGGGCCAGGCGAGTCTGTGACCAGCTGGAGTTGCCGGCGCGAACCAGGCCTTCCATGGTGATGCCGTTGGCGTGCGAGCCGAGTAGATCTTCATGAGCGGTGATGAACTCGCTAGCACCGGGGGTGGTGGTGTCGCCTTCCCAGTGCAGCCATGGAGCCGCAAGCTCTTTCATGATGAGACCGCCGCCTGTGTGACAGGCCGCGCAGCGACGAACGCCAGCCGATCCAGCGCCCTTGAGCAAGTCTTTCGAGTTGCCGAAGAAGTTGATGGTGGTGCCGTTGGTCTCGTAGTAGTTGAAGACACCGCTGCTCTTGTCAAAGGAGATCATCTCGACGTTGGGCGGAAGGTCATCACCGGCTTGCAGACCAAAGAGCGAGAAGAGCACGCCGGGAGGTTGTGAGCCAAAGCCGGGAGGAACGATGCCAGCGCCGGCCGGTTGGGTACAGTCCAGGGCGGTGACCGAGCGATAGCTGGTGGCCTCGCCAAGCGCTTGTGCGGTCTCGGAGACCATCATGGTTCGGCGGTTGTTGCACGACACACCGTCTTGCTCGGCGGCCGCATTGAGCTTCTTCATGATCTCCGTGAAATTGGTTGGGCAATCATCACCAGCGCGGAAGACCAGCTTGCTGAGCGGGTCCTGCAGACGGCCGGCGATCTTGCCTTGCAAGCGGCGACCGCTCTTGTCGACCAGGATGCCATCGCAGGGCGAAGCCGGGACTTCAGACTCGGGCAGGTCGAGGGTGTCGCACTTGGCGCCTTCACAGGTGGAGGAGGAGTCGCCCTCGCTGGCGCAGGAGGCGGCACCGGCGACGAGGAGGCTGAGGAGGAGAGGAAGGGAGAAGCGGTGCATGATGACGCCAGCAATATCAAAGATCGAGCCAAGGAACGGGCCAGCTAACTTGCTGATATTACATCGTCGGCTGGCCGGTGCTCCGGTCACTGGGGTGAGCCGAGATGTGCATTTCAGGCACCACAGAGTGCGCCAGGCCCCTGACGGCTGAGGCATTTCGCACATGGCCGGCGCCCCTTGTCCCAAGCCAGCGACCCGCCTGGCGGAGGCATTTCGCACATGGCCGGCGCCCCTTGTCCCAAGCCAGCGACCCGCTTGGCGGAGGTCTTCGTGGACAGCTCCTGGTCCTGGCCTCCTGGTCTGGCCGTCTAGAAGAGAGCTTCGGTGGCGGCCCGGCTGATCAAGAAGGCTAGCACCGAGAGGCCAGCGGTCAGCAGGGGGTTTTGGCTGGGCGGCGTCGGCGGACCGGCCACGGGCACGCTGGTGTCGCGACCGCTCTCGACCCATACCCGCATCTGCCGATCGACGCCCTGCACGGCGATGGCAATGTCGGCATAGCCCGCAGGCACCCCTTTGATGTGCAGGCGCTTCACCGTGGCCTTGTCGACCAGAAGAGTACCGTTGATGGCCAAGACCAATCCCTGCGCGCGGCTGCTGAACACCAGGGTGATGGAACCGGTCTCTGTAAGAGCCGTGTCACTCGCGCCCGTGCCGACGGGTCCTGGCCAGGTCACGACCTTTTGCGTGCTCGCGCCGCCACCGCAATGGATGGCCAGAAAGCAGATGAGGATGAGCACTGCGCAGCTTCGATGCATAGAGGCATGGACATGGCCATGTGCGTCGGGGTTGCTTAAGATGCTCGGCGCTCGCCTCCAAAAACAAGACGCCAGCAAGAAGCAACGCAACATGAAAAGCTACAAGCAACTCTTCAGCCGCTTTCTGCAGTCCAATCCCAATCGACTGCACTTCGCCGCCCATAGCCACCACTTTTGGCCCGATTGCAGCTTCGATGCCCATGCTCAGGCCTGGTTGGATGCGGCCACCAAGGTCGACGATAAGTGGGGTACTATTTTTTCTGATGTCCTGCCCGAGGCCCAGGGGCATGTGGCCAGGCAGTTGGGGCTGCCCGATCCGAGCACAATCGTCTTTGCTCCCAACACCCACGAATTCGTGGTGCGCCTCTTCTCGTGCTTGCCTGTGCAGGGCTCGCCATCGGCCAAGCCACGTATCCTGTGCAGCGATGGCGAGTTTCACAGCTTTCATCGCCAGCGTCGACGTTGGCAAGAGGCCGGCCTTGCTGAGGTCGAGGTCATTGCCGTCGAGCCTGGCGAAAGCGTTGGCGCGGATGTTGGCCCGGATGTTGGCCCGGACGTTGGCGCGCGCTTCTTGCACGCCGCTCGCGCAGGTCAGCACGACATGGTCTTCCTCTCGCACGTCTTCTTCAACTCCGGCTACGTGGTCGATATCCTCGAAGAGCTCTGCGATCTCTTGCGCGAGCGCAGCACTCTCCTGGTCATCGATGGCTATCACGCCTTCATGGCGCTTCCGACCAACCTCTCGGCGATTGCTGACAAGGCCTTCTACATCGCCGGTGGTTACAAATACGCCATGGCCGGCGAGGGCGCGTGCTTCATGCACTGCCCGCCCGGCATCGCCAAGAGCCCGGTCAATACCGGTTGGTTTGCTGGCTTCGGGGCCCTCGAGCAAAGCGGCGACGTGCCTGTCGCCTACGCCGACGACGGCATGCGCTTCGCCGGCGCCACTTTCGATGTCAGTGGCCTGTACCGCTTCAATGCGGTTCAGCGCATGCTGGCCGCCGAGGGTCTCGAGATCAGAACCATCCACGAGCATGTGCGCAGCTTGCAGTCACAATTTCTCGCCGGCCTGAACACGCGAGGCATCGAGCTCGGCACACTGGTGCCCGGCCCTGAGCAGGCCGATCGTGGCCACTTTCTCACCTTCGTGAGTACGCGAGCGCCAGAGCTATGCGCCGAGCTTGCGCGTCGTGAGGTCGCAACCGACGTGCGTGGCGATCGCTTGCGATTTGGCTTCGCGATCTATCAGGATCCCGAAGATGTCGAGCAGCTGCTCCAGCGGTTGCAAGGCCTCTAAGGGGCTTCTGTCGGGCCTTCTGAGGGCTCACCCAGATCGGGGGCAGCGCCGCCGAAGCCACCTCCGCTCGGACCGACATCGCCAAGCTCGACGAGCTTCTGGTCAGCGGCGACCGTGAAGGGGCGATTGGCAAAGGGCGCCGCGCCTCCCTGCAGCGCCACCAGCATGTAGTTGCCTGGCTTGACGCCGATCTCGAAGTGGCCATCGGCACCCGTTGGTTGCGTGTCATCGTCGATGCTCATGGCCATGTTGTCACCCTGCATGGGCGCGGCAATCACCAGCACGCCGGCCATGGGCGCCCCTTGCGCGTCAACGATGCGGCCGCTTACGCGACTGAGCACTTCCATTTGCAAGAGCACCTCGGTGGCCTTGCCGGGCAGGACTTCGATGTCGGCCTCCGCCTGTCCCTGATCGTTGCGCGCGACGATCGTGTAGCGTCCTGGATCGATGCGGTGCAAATAGAAGGCGCCATCGGCGTCGTGCACCTGTTTGCGTCGCGGCGTGCCACCCTTCAACTCGACAACGAAGTCGCTTACCGGATCGCTGCCCATCTTGACCAGACCCTCGATGCGCGTGAGCGTCTCGAGCTTGAGGCGTGCGGACTCGCCGGTCTTGTGCTGGCGAAGGAAGGCCCGCGCCGAGCCTTTCATGCCATCGGCGCGCAAGTCGTAGAGACCCGCGCGCAAGCCGCGAATCACGAACTGCCCGCGCTCGTTGGTGAGCACGGGAGGCCGTTCCTTGGCGCCTCCGAAGTCCACGCCGCCCTCGCCCTCACCCTGGCCACCGGCATCCTCGCTTATCACCATGCGCACTTCGACGTGGCTCTCGCTGTGCGCCTGGTTGCCATCCAGGTTGCCATCCTGGTTGCCATCCAGGTTGCCCCGGCCTTGGTCCTGGGGTCCGCCATGGGCGTCGACCAGCCCCTCTGGCAAGAGTCCGCCCAACAAGCCCTCGGGCCCAGACGCGCTGGCCACCACCCAGACATCGGCGGCGGGCTTGCCATCGGGGCCGATGACCACACCTTCGATGCTGGCATCGCGACTCTCCACCGAGAGCAACACATTCTCTTTGTGCTCCTGCTTGTTAAAGACGAGATCCTTGCTGCGATCAGCCTCATCCACGGCGCTGCTCTTGACGCCCTGGCCGGCAAAACGAAGAACTTCTCCTTGGGCGTCCTCGACCTGCATCTTGTAGCTGCCTTCGCTCAGACCGCGCACGACATAGCTGCCATCGGGGCTGGTGTGGGCACTCTTGGCCAACATGTCCTGGCCGTTGACCACGATGCTCATGTTGCGATTGGCGGCCTTGCGCAGCACGACCTTGACGTCAGCTTGCGGCAGTCCTTTGGCGTCGACGACTCGTCCCGAGATGCTGGCCTGCTCCTCGAGGGTGATGACCACGCCTTTGAGGTCCGCGCCTGCGACCTCGACCTGCGTGGTGCCCTGGGTACCCTGGGCACTTTCGGCCTGCAAGAGAATGCTGCCCGGCAGAAAGGGTCCCAGGCTAAAGCTGCCGTCTTCCGCGCTTTGCGTGCCCTGCATGGCATTGATGGAAAATCCTTCCATGGCCTGCATGTCGACGCTGACGCTCGCGACCTGCGCCGGCTCGACACGACCTTCGACCATCACGCCCTTGTCGACTTCGACGACGAGCGTGTCGAGGTCTTGATGGACCGCGACGCTGCCGGCGAAGAGCCGAGGCACGTAGTGCTCGCCTTCGGCGCTGATGCGATAGCTTCCCGCGGCAAGTCCTTCGATGACGAAGCTGCCATCGTCGGCTGACTCCTCGCGCGCCGCCACCGCTCCATTGTCGCCGGATGCCGAGACGCGCATCCCGGCGACTGGCTTCTTGCTCTTGGCATCGACGACCGTGCCGCGCACCCGCAATGCTGTGCTCAGATAGAGCACGACCTCGCTATTGTGATCGGCAATGCCAAGTGCGATGCGGGTTGGTTCCGCGCTCACCGCATGCTCGGCGCGCGCGCGCAGACTGAGTGCGCCCGAGGGCAGGCCGCTTATGTGAAAGCGCCCTTCGGCATCGGCAATCACCCAGGCGGCGCTTCCTCGATCGGCAAGCATGTTGGCGCCCGTGTCGCTCTGGTACATCACGCGTGCGAAGGGCACGGGCGCGTCGTCGCTGACGCGACGCACGATGCCATCGACTTGTGCGCCCGGCGCCAGGGCAAGGTCGAGCTCCTGATCGCCCTCACCGATCTCGACGATGGATGTGGTGGGCACGTAATCGGGGTGGTAGGCGCGCGCCAGGTAGCGGCCACTGGCAAGCTGGATTTGATAGTGGCCACTGTCTTCGCTCTGGGTGCCTGCGCGGGTTCCATCGCTGCGCCCGATGCCGGTAATGGCGGTGAGCTGCACCTGTGCACCGGCGATGGTGCCGCCAGTGAGATCGCGAACGACACCTTGCAACGTATGGCCGCCGCGCACCAAGCGCACTTGCACATCCTGCAAGGCTTGCCCGGGCCTCAGATCGATCTGCGATTGTGATGGCAAGAAGCCTGGTGCACTGGCGCTAAGCCGGTAGCTGCCCGCTGCCAACGCCTCGACTTTGAACTCACCCGCTGCAGTGCTGCTGGCCATGGCATTGTCGGCGGCAAGCTCGGGCGGATTGTCGCCGCTTGGTGTGAGCAAGACACTGGCATGGGCGATGGCCTGGTCCTCATCATCGAGCACGCGCCCGTGCACGCTGGCTGGCGCTGGCTCCTGCGCGGAGCTGGCGAG
>JAHEAK010000876.1 GCA_024642805.1 Kofleriaceae bacterium
CTCATGCCCATGGCTTCGATCGCAGACGACATCGTGTTGGCTGTGTACATGCCTCCGCAGGAACCAGCGCCAGGGCACGCGTTGCGCTCGATCTTGCCCAGCTCGACCTCGTCAATCTTGCCGGCGGCGTGTTGCCCCACAGCTTCGAAGACGCTGACGATGTTGAGATCGCGGCCGTCGAGACGACCGGGTTTGATCGTCCCTCCATAGACGAAGAGCGAGGGGATGTTCATTCGGCCAATCGCGATCATCGCGCCGGGCATGTTCTTGTCACAACCACCGAAGGCGAGCACCGCGTCCATGCTCTGGCCCATGCACACGGTCTCGATGCTGTCGGCAATGACCTCGCGCGAGACCAGCGAGTACTTCATGCCCTCGGTGCCCATGGAGATGCCATCGGCAATCGTGATGGTGCCGAACATGAGAGGCTTGGCGCCGCTTTCGACCAGGGCCGCCTGCCCGCGCTCCACCAGCGCGCCTATACCGAGATTGCAGGGAGTCAAGGTCGAATGAGCATTGGCGACCCCGACGATAGGTTTTTGAAAGTCCTCGTCGCTGAAGCCTACGGCCCGCAGCATCGAACGGTTGGGAGAACGTTGCACGCCGCCCGTGGCGGCAAGACTGCGTTTGTTAGTCGGAGAAGTAGCCATGCTCGAGCGGCCAACACTACGTCACCAAAACGCCTCCGTCACTAGGAGGCCTCCCGCCATTGACTCCGAGCAGGTCTGGGTTAGGCTTCGCATCTCGCTCAGATAGCCGCCATTTCTGCGTATTAAAGGACCAACGGTGGCCTTGAGCCAGCCGTAGAGTCAAACATGCAGCGCACAGGGGCACAACTGATCTGGGAAGTCCTCACCCGACTTGGGGTGGACACGGTTTTTGGCTATCCGGGTGGTGCGATCTTGCCCGCCTATGATGCGCTGCTCGACTACAAGCAAATTCACCACGTGCTCACGCGCCACGAGCAAGGCGCCAGCCACGCTGCCGATGGCTACGCGCGCGCAACCGGCAAGGTCGGCGTCGCCATCGCCACCTCCGGCCCGGGTGCCACCAACCTTGTCACTGGCATCGCCACGGCCAACATGGACTCTTCGCCCATTGTTTGCATCACCGGCCAGGTCGGCTCCGATGTCATCGGCAAAGATGCCTTCCAGGAATGTGACATCACGGGCATCACCCAGCCGGTCACCAAACACAATTACCTGGTCTCGCACGCCGAAGACATCGTGCGCGTCTTGCGTGAGGCCTTCTTCATTGCAGCCTCGGGTCGCCCAGGGCCGGTGCTCGTCGACATTACCAAAGACGCCCAAAACCAGGTCGTCGATTATGTCTGGGACGAAGAAGCCATTCGCCTGCCCGGCTATCGCCCCAACCTGAGCGCACTCCCTGAAGAGTACGAGCGCGCCATTGCCCTCTTGGCCGACGCCGATCGACCGATTATCCTGGCCGGTCAGGGCGTCATTCAATCGCGAGCCGGTGAGGAGCTGCGAATCTTCGCGGAGACCAACGACGTTCCCGTGGCCATGACCCTGCTCGGCCTTGGCGGCTTGGCGGCCAACCACCCCAGCAACCTGGGCATGATGGGCATGCACGGCGAGGCCTGGGTCAACGAGGCCATTCAAGAGGCCGACCTCTTGCTCGCTTTCGGCATGCGCTTCGACGATCGCGTGACTGGCGATCTGGCCACCTACGCGCAACGCGCCCACAAGATCCACGTCGATATCGATCCTGCAGAGATCGACAAGAACGTCAAAGTCGACGTCGGCATCGTCGGCGATCTGCGCGCGGTGCTCAAGCTGCTCAACGAGCGCTTGCCAGTTCGACAGCGCCAGGCCTGGAACACGCACATCACGGCGCTGCGTGGCGACGCCGAACAACACAGCATCTTGCAGGCCGAAGAAGACGGCAACCTCTACGCCGCCCACGTCATCCACGAGCTGCGCAAGCTCACCGGCGACGATGCCATCATCGTCACCGATGTCGGCCAGCATCAGATGTGGGAGGCGCAGTACTACCCGCACAACCGACCGCGTACCCTCATTACCTCGGGCGGCCTGGGCACGATGGGCTTTGGCCTGCCGGCGGCGATCGGCGCCAAGATGGGCAAGCCCGATGCAGAGGTCTGGGTCATCGCCGGCGACGGCGGCTTTCAGATGACAGCCTGTGAGCTGCAGAC
>JAHEAK010000877.1 GCA_024642805.1 Kofleriaceae bacterium
CCGGATGCCGGCCCCTAGGATCGTCGAGCATGCTACGGCTAACACTTTTGCACGGAGACCAAGCGATCGAGCTTCCACGCGGTGAGAGCTACGTGGGGCGTTCGGTCGATTGTCAGCTGCGCTTTAACGACGCGGCCATCTCGCGTCGGCATCTGCGTGTCCTGTCGACCGTCGATGGCGTCTACGTCGAGAACCTCAGTGCCACCAACGGATCGAAGATCAACGGCCAGCGTCTGAGCAAGCAAGTTCGTGTCAACCAGGGCGATGTGCTCGAGATTGGCCATCGCCGTCTCACGGTGCAGTTCGACAATCAGCCGCACCTCATCGACTCGGGGCCAGTGACGATTTCGGGCCCCGTCGAAGTAGGGCCCGGCTTGTTGGTCTCTGACGAGGCGCCTATCAAGAGCTCGAACGACGCGACTCGACCCGGGCGAGGGCCAGCGGGCTTTTTGGCCGGCATCTCTGCCCCTCACGAGCGCAACTGTCCCAAGTGTCGAGCAACGGTGGATGGCCAGGAGCTGCGCTGCGCCACCTGTGGCTATCGATGGCCCTTTGGTGGACCCGCCTCCGTGACCCAAGAGATAAAGGTTTCGGATCTGTCTAGGCGCGCCAGTCGCAGGCACGTTATCAGTGTGCCGGTCATCTACTCCAGTGAGTATCTGACCCTCGATTGCGTCGCCAGGGATCTCAGCGAGGGCGGCATGTTCATCGCGTCGGAGATTCTCGATCCCGTCGGTACTCTGTGCGAGATAACCGCATTACCCGACGGTCGGGCCGCGCTGCACTTTACGGCCGAGGTTTGCCACGTTTCGACCGAGATCGTGCAGGGACGACCACCCGGGTTTGGCGTCGAATTCGACGATGTCAACAACCAGGCCAGGCGCTGGCTCGAGCTGGTCACTTCGCGCAAAGACTGATTCCAACCGGGCTTGTTGGCCCGCGGCTGCCCCTTGCTCGCCTCGGCGATGCTGCAAGCCAGCTGGCGCCTTGACAGGGCGGCTGGATCCTTGGGAAAAGGTCGCCAGGATGACTGTGCGCCTTGGCGAGGTGGTTTCGTTTCTCGACTCCACCCTCGAGATCGGCAAGTTTCGAGACTACGGGCCCAATGGTCTGCAGGTCGAGGGCTCTCCCGAGGTCGACAAAGTGGTCACGGTGGTCTCCACCAACGCACAGGTCATCCAGCGCGCCATCGCCATGGAGGCGGACCTCATCGTTGCCCACCATGGCCTCATCTGGGGCGGCGGCATCGAGCGCGTCGTCGGCAGCAGCGCTCAGCGCCTGGGAGCCCTGCTCAGCAATTCGATCTCATTGGCCGCCTACCACCTGCCTCTCGATGCCCACCCGCGGCTCGGCAACAACGTCGGGTTGGCAGATGCCATCGCTCTGCAGGCCAATCGCAAGACCTTCGGAGATGTGCGCGGCCACGAGCTTGGGCTGATGGGCACCTGGGCCACGCCCCTTAGCCTACCCGAAGCGATTCAGCGCATCGCGACCGGCGTGCAGCGCAGCGAGTTGCCCTTCGTGTTTCCCTATGGACCCGAGGTCATCCGCACCGTCGGGCTGTGCACGGGAGCCGCGAGTGACCTCATGGAAGCAGCGGCCAACGAGGGCTGCGACCTCTTCTTGACCGGTGAGCTAAGCGAGCGCTCGGCGGAGCTGGCCCGCGAGCTGCAGATTACCCTGGTGGCCGCAGGTCACTACGCTACGGAAGTTTTCGGAGCCACTCGCCTGGTCGATGAGTTGCGCATGAAGTTTGCCGATCTGGAGGTCGAGTTCCTCGATGTACCGACGCCGCTCTAGATCCTGGCGAGAGGGCCAGTGCCACGCTTGCAGTAAGTTGAGTTTCCAATCATGACAAAGCCATTCCGAGTACTCATTTCTGATTCGATGTCCCCTATGGCAGAAGAGATTCTTGCGAGCAGCAAGGACATCATTTGCGACGTCAAGGCCGGCATCGAAGAGCAAGAGCTTATCGCGTGCATTGCCGACTATGACGGCCTGTTGATTCGATCGCGAACGCGCGTGACCGAAGAGATCATGGCGGCGGCAAGCAATCTGAAAGTCATCGGACGGGCAGGTATCGGCGTCGACAACGTCGATGTCGAGGCGGCGACTCGCCACGGTATCATTGTCGAAAACGCTCCCAACGGAAACGCCGTCACCACTGCGGAGCAC
>JAHEAK010000878.1 GCA_024642805.1 Kofleriaceae bacterium
ACACGGGACCTCGAGGCCCCCGACGAACTTCGCGACGCGTGCCAGCGCGATGGCGTTCCGCTCCTAAACACCCCGGTGGTGAGCGCCGAGTTCATTGGTCACGTCACGCACTTCCTGCAAGATCATCTGTCCCCCAAAGAGTCCGTGCACGGGGTCGCCCTCGAGGTGCTGGGCATCGGCATCCTCTTGCTCGGCAAGAGCGGCATCGGCAAGAGCGAGGCAGCCCTCGAGCTCCTGGTTCGTGGCTATCGCCTCATCGCCGACGATGTGGTCGACATTCGTCGTCTGGGCCCAAACCTTCTCTCGGGCTCGGGATCCGGAATCATCAAGCACCACATGGAGATTCGTGGTCTTGGCATCATCAACATCAAGGACCTCTTCGGCATCGGATCGGTCCTCGAGTCGCACAAGATCGATCTGGTCATCGAGCTGCGCGAGTGGCGCGAGGACGAAAACTACGACCGCCTCGGTGTCGACGAGGAGGACTACCCGATCTTGGGCGAGGAGCTGCCCATCCTGCGTGTCCCCGTTCGGCCCGGGCGAAACATCTCAACCATTGTTGAGGTGGCGGCGCGCAATCAGATTCTCAAGGGCCTCGGTGTCCACTCCGCGCGTGAGTTTCAAGATCGACTCACCAACGAGCTCGCCAATCGTGGGGGGGCCTCGTAGTGCGCATCATCATCGTGACCGGGCTTGCGGGAGGCGGCAAGACGACCGCCCTGCGCGCGCTGGAAGACATCGGCTTCTTCTGCTGCGACAACCTGCCCATTCCACTCTTCGCTGGCTTTGTCGAGAGCCTCGAAAAAGAAGACATCACCGACTGCGCCATTTCCGTCGATGGCCGGCAGCTGCGCTTTATCGATGAGTGTCACCGTCGAGTTGCCGCCTTGCGCGCGGCTGGACACAACGTCGAGGTTCTCTTCGTCGAAGCCGCCGACGAAGTGCTCTACCGCCGCTACTCGGAGACGCGTCGTCGCCACCCTCTCTCGGGTGACGACATCGCCGAAGGCGTTCGCCAAGATCGCGAGGCGTTGGCCACCCTTCGCAACGAGGCCAGCATTCTCAATACGGGTGGCCTCAATGTGCACGAGGTCAAGAAGATCGTCTCGGAGCGCTATCGCAGCGAAGAGCACAAGCTGTCGATCAACATTCAATCTTTCGGCTTCAAGTACGGGCTGCCCAGCGAGTCGGAGCTTGTCTTCGACGTGCGTTACCTACCCAACCCGCATTTCGATCCCGTTTTAGGCCCACAAGATGGCAGAGACCGCGATGTGGCCGCCTATGTCTTCGGCGGGCCAGAAGCGGAAGAGACCGTCGATCGCATCGAAAGCCATTTGCGCTTTGCCCTGCCGCTGCACGCACGCGAGGGCAAGCTGTACATCGCCATTGGTATTGGCTGCACCGGTGGTCGACACCGGTCCGTCGCCATCGCAGAAGAACTTACGCGCCGCTTAGGAAACGACTGGCACGTCCTGTTGCGACACAGAGACCTACTCAAAGGAACCGTGAGGAGCGGCGGATGAGCGCAGAACACAAGAAGACGGTTGAAATTCAAAACAAACTCGGCCTGCACACGCGCGCCGCCACTCTGCTCGTTCAGCTGGCTAGTAGCTTTCCTTGCGACGTCTACATCGAGAAGGACGGTCAAGAGGTCAACGGCAAGAGCATCATGGGCATCTTGATGTTGGTGGCAGCCCAGGGCACTAGCATTACGATTCGCTGTGAGGGCGAGCGCGCCGCCGATGCTTGCACAGCGCTCGTCAAGCTCGTCAATTCCAGATTCGGAGAGCCTGAGTAGGTGAGCGAGGAGCTACGCAAGACGGGCATTGCGGCCTGTCACGGAATAGCGATAGGCCGGGCCTATATCGTCGACCGGCGTCAGCTCACCGTGCCGAAGCGCACCATTGAGAGCGACGAGGTAGAGGGCGAAATCGAGCGCTTTCAGCGCGCTATCGAAGCCAGCGGTCGCCAGCTCGAAAAGATCAAGCAGAAGATCGAAGAGCAGGAGAAAGACCACTACGCCATCATCACCGCCCACCAGCTTATCTTGCGTGACGATCACATCGTAGACGCGACGATTCGACAGATTCGCGAGGGGCACATCAACGCCGAATGGGCCCTGCGAAAGTCCGTCGAGCAAATTCGTACGGTCTTCGACGCGGTTGA
>JAHEAK010000879.1 GCA_024642805.1 Kofleriaceae bacterium
GATCGTGACTCCATCCAGCATGACGCTTGCCCCATCCGGCGTGCTGGACACCGATAGGGTTGCCAACTCCGGTTCGACAACTGGCTGCTCGACTGCGGCCCCCTCGATCGGATGCCCGTCCTCCTGGCTTGCTGTCGCCGCGTCGAAGGCGGGCATGGCGTCGGAGCGCGTGCTGGGCGAGCCAGCATCGCGATCCGCTCGGCCCTGGTTTGCGGCCAGCGCCACGGCCGCGCCTTCACCCGCCTTGGCGCCCGTGCTCGAATCGGTGCTCGAGTCAGTACTCTTTGTCTTTGTGCCGATGAGCAGCACCAACGAGAGCGCCGCCACACTGCCGAGCGCAAGCGCCGCCAACCACCATCGTCGGCTCGAGCGCGAGCTCCGGTCCATCACCACTGCGTCTTGGTAGCCGTAGCCATCCCTATAGGGCTGCGAGACCATCGGCCGCTCGAGCGAGTGAACAGGCAGGGAGCGTGGATCACGCCCTACCAGCGGGCGGCCCACATCCTCGGTACTCGGTGCCGATGACAGCACGTAGGTCGGTACCAGACCAGGCTCCGTGTCGTGCCCTTGTTGAGCGATATGGCCAAGCCCCAGGTCGTCGGCAAACTCATCGGGAATGCGGACCGGGCCACCTTGCGGGCTTGCAAGAAGCCACTGGGTGATGCCATCTGCATCTTGCCCGCCATCGACGAAGGTCAGGTTGGTCGCCGTTGCGTCGAGGCTCTCATCCTCATCCTCGTCCCTAACGGGCGTGGCGTGATCGCGACGCACCGGGGTTAGGCGAGTAAGCCGCGTGTTCATACCAGGCCTTCGCTGCTCGAGCTCCGAGTTGATGATGTCGTCGATGAGAGCAGCCGAGTCGGAGCCGGTAACTTCCGAGGCGGCCGTGTGTGTGCAGTGGGCGTGCACGACTTCGGCAAGATCGGTGGCGGTTACCGGAATGGTCTTGGCGTAGGAGACCTCGATGAGTGCCCGGCCAAGGCTGGCCGCATCGCCACGTTCCTCGGGGTCGCGCTGCAAGGCTCGCTGCAGGACTTCGTCGAGCTCGGGCGGCACCTCGCTGCGTTTCGATGACGCGCTCGGTAGGGTTTGGAATCGGATGGCGCCAACGATGGCGGCGACATCATCCTGCGAAAAGAGCCGCTCGCCGGTAAAGATTTCGAACATGACGATCGCGAAGGAGAAGAGGTCGGAGCGGCTGTCGAGCTTTTCGCCGAGGCTCTGCTCGGGTGACATGTAGCGCCACTTGCCCATGATGCGATTAGGCTGGGTGTGCCCCGAGCCGCCCTCCGAGGCCTGGGCAATGCCGAAGTCGGCAATCTTCACCTCGCCAGATCGCGAGAGCAGGATGTTGGCAGGCGAGATGTCGCGATGGACGACGCCACGACTGTGGGCAAAGTCGAGCCCCTTGAGAACTTCGATACAAATGTGCAAGGCCGCCGCCATTGGCATCGGCCGATTGCTCTCGCGCAAGGAACGCAAGAGGGCACGCAGATCCGTGCCGTCGATGTACTCCATCGCGATGTAGAGCGAGTCGGCAAAGCGGCTGAAGTCGGTGACCTGCACGATGTTGGCGTGGTTGAGAGTCACCGCGATCTTGGCTTCGCTAATGAAGCGGTCCACGAACTCACGGTTGGATGCCAGCTCGGGCAGGATGCGCTTGACCGCCAGCTGCTTCTCGAAGCCGTGCAGGCCATAGGTTTTGGCTCGAAAGACCTCGGCCATGCCGCCGACGGCGATCCGCTCGACCAGTTCGTAGCGGTGTAAGTCGCTTTTGGGCATGTTTTTGTCGATACGGCTGCTTAGGGCGAACTGGGACGCTCTCTCGGGCGCTCTCTGGGGGCGATCTCGAAGTCGAGCTGCATTATACTGAGGCGATGCGCGTTCTTGTAGTCGCTCTCCTCTTCTTTGGCGCCGGGCGCGCTTGGGCGGAGAAAGACAGCGCGGTCCTTGTGAATCTCGGCCCCGAGCGAGTCGATCCGCAGCTGGTGGACCGAATCGACAACGACGTGCGGGCCGCTGGCTACCAGCAACATGGGGATGGCGAGCTCGAGCAGCGTCTCTTGCTGCCGCCCCTCGAATCCAGCCTCCTTGCCGAGGAGAGCGGCCGCTTGCGCCAGGCGCGCGAAGCGTACGAAAACTTCCAGCTAAAGGACGCGGTGGCC
>JAHEAK010000880.1 GCA_024642805.1 Kofleriaceae bacterium
AGAGTGACGCCAATGGTGCCGCCGATCGAGCGAAAGAACTGGGCCGCGCTGGTGGCGGCGCCCAGGTGCCGAGTATCGACGGAGTTTTGGATGGCCAGCACGATGACCTGGATGATCATGCCCATGCCGGCACCGACCAGCGCCATGTCGACGCAAGCAAGCACCAGGCTGGTATCCGGCGTCATGCGCGAGAGCAGCGCGTAGGCCAGGGTGGTGAGGGCTGTGCCGATGACAGGAAAGACCTTGTAGCGACCCCAGCGAGTGATGAGGCGACCACTGATGATGCTGCTGGTTAGCAGTCCAGCCATGAGGGGCATGAGCAAGAGACCGGAGCTGGTTGCTGACACGCCGACGACGACCTGAAGAAAGAGGGGCATGAAGATGATGGCCCCGAACATGGAGATGCCGACCAGAAAGCCGAGCACGCTACCGACCGCGAAGACCCGATTGGAAAAGAGCTGCAAGGGCAAGATGGGCTCGGAAGCGCGCGATTCGACCAGCAAGAAGGCCACACCAGTGACCAGCGAGAAGAGCAGGGTGCAGGCAATCTCGACAGACTTCCACGGGAAGACATCGCCTCCCCATACCGTCGCCAACAGGAAGCTGGTGATGGCGACGGTCAGGAGAGCGGCGCCAGCCCAGTCGATGCGATGCTCGCGGCGGTGGTGGGTGAGCTTGAGAGCGCGCTGGGTGACGAAGAGGGCGATCGCGCCCAGTGGCAGGTTGACGTAGAACACCCAGCGCCAGGACAGGTGGTCGACGAAGAAGCCGCCAAGCAGCGGGCCGGCGATGCTCGAGAACGCAAAGACCGAGCCGATGTACCCCTGGTAGCGACCTCGCTGTCTTGGGCTCACGATGTCGGCGATGATCACCTGGGCCAGTACCATCAGCCCGCCGGCGCCGGCACCTTGAATGCCGCGAAACACGATGAGCTGCATCATCGACTGGCTGAGGCCCGCGAGGATCGAGCCTAGCAAGAAGATGATGATGGCCGCCTGAAAGAGCAAGCGCCGACCGTAGAGGTCTGAGAGTTTTCCGTAGATGGGCGCAGTGACCGTCGAAGCCAGCATATAGGCCGTCACCACCCAGGATAGATGGTCGAGTCCTCCAAGATCGCCGACGATGGTTGGTAGCGCCGTCGACACGATGGTTTGATCGAGGGCGGAGAGCAGCATGCCGATCATAAGACCAAAGAAGATGGTCATGATCTGGCGGTGGGTCATGGCTGGGGCGGGCGCGTTCATTACAACTCCTGGCGCTTACGAACTCACAAGAGCCGGGCCCATGTGGGCACGCTTCTGCGAGCAAGGGACAGGCTCTGACGACCTGGCCATGATTTCTTGGCTTTCACGGGCGGCGCGAACTTTACCTGGGGCCAAGCGGGGTCGGTAGCAGCGCCGGTAGCAGCGTCGGTAGCCGCTCGTAAAAAAGCTGCGCCACTGGCTGCGCTGCGGCGTTAGGTAGGTGGCTCCCAAAAGGATCATGACCAAATGCGCACACTTAGAGCTCCACTCCTTCTCCTCTTGTTCTTGAGCACGGCCTGCTCTGGTGGCAGCGCAGGCTCGGCCGATGGCGGCACACCTGGGGCGACCGATGCCAGCGATCAGGGACCCAGCGCCGACGCCGCGCCACCAGCCGGTGTGCAGTGCTCGAGCACCCGGCTCGTGAGTCGATATCCATGGGGCATCAGCAGTGGCGGTTACTACAGTCAGTACGATCTCGTCCTCGGTATCTTTGCCAATGCCCTCAATGCGCCGAGTGCCACGATGACCCTCGAAGTCATTGGCAACGGAGTGGCTGTTCCGGGCTCCTTCTCTTTTCACAGCGACAGCACCTACAACAGCTGTGAGCTGTGCATGTTGATCAGCGAAGGTTGCGTCGGCAACGACTGCCGCACCAACTACTTTCCCTTGGCCGGCAGCGTCTCGGTGGCGCGCGCGGATCGCAACGCCGAGGTCGGCGGCATCACGGCCACTGGCAGTGGTTTGCTCTTCGCCGAGTGGGATCTAAGCACCAACGCCCCGGTTGCAAACGGTCGCTGCATCCAGCTTGGCAGCTTCGACATCGACTACAGCTGGGGCACATCGGGCGCATGCAGTGGTGATCCATGCGGTCCTGGCGGCGACTGCTGTGCCGATTCGCCTTTTTGCAGTCTGGGCAACAAC
>JAHEAK010000225.1:0-2178 GCA_024642805.1 Kofleriaceae bacterium
GATCGAAGCCACGGTACACATGGTCGGCATCATGGCGCTGCTTCTGGTGATGGTCCTGGTCACGTACAAAGACATCGCCAAACTCTTCTAAGGCCAGTCGTTAAGGCCTGCACACCGGATAGGCCCGCACGCCGCCTAGGCCCGCACACCGCATAGGCTCGCACACCGCTTAGGCCCGCACACTTCGAGATCACCAAGCGCATGTCGGCGCAACCCCTGCTCATTCCTGACGCGGCCTACTTCGAGACCGTGACCACGCAACCGGGCGTGTACATCATGAAGGCCGCCAAAGGGCAGGTGGTCTACGTGGGCAAGGCCAAGAATCTGCGCGCGCGCCTGCGCCAGTACTTTCGGCCAGGCGACGACACGCGCTTCTTCGTGGCCGCCGGTCTGCTCGCGCGCGTGCTGGTCGAGATCGAGACCATGATCGTCGAGAACGAGAAGGAGGCCCTGCTTCTCGAGAATCACCTCATCAAGAAGCACAAGCCGCGCTTCAACATCAAGCTGCGCGACGACAAGCAGTACCTGGTGCTCCGCATCGATCCAAGCTCCAGCTATCCGCGCGTCGAGGTGGTGCGCAACATCAAGGATGATGGTGCCCGCTACTTTGGGCCCTATCACTCGGCGACCAGCTGCCGCTCGACCCTGCGCACTCTCAATCGGCATTTTCAGCTGCGCACCTGCTCGGACCACGTGCTCGAGACTCGCAAGCGCGTGTGCTTGCAGTACCAGATCAAGCGCTGCCCGGGACCCTGTGTGTATCCCGTGGCCAGCGAGAGCTACGGCGAGCAGGTCGACGATGTCATCATGTTCCTGTCGGGCAAGAATCAGGAGCTGGTCAAACGTCTGCGCGAGCGCATGCACGACAAGGCGGCTAGCGAAGAGTACGAGGCCGCTGCCCAGCTGCGCGATTCGATCGCGGCCGTCGACAAGAGCCTGGCCCGGCAGAACGTGGTGCAGGAGGACTTCGTCGACCAGGATGTCTTTGGCATGTGGCGGCGCGGGGACCTGGTCGAGGTCGTGGTCCTCTTCGTGCGCGGCGGCAAGCTGGTCGGCAAGCGCGCCTTTCGCGAGCGCGATCAAGAGTTTTCCGACGAGCAGGTGATCGAGTCCTTCGTGCAGCAGTATTACCAGACGGGCACGCTGATACCAGAAGAAGTCTTAGTGCCCTGTACCCTGGATGCGGGCGCCGTCCTCGGCGATTGGCTGGGCGAGCTGCGCGGCAAGAAGGTCAACATCCTGTGGCCGCAGCGCGGGCAGAAGGTGCGGCTCATCGAGCTGGCCAACAAGAATGCGGCCGCTTCGGCCATGACGCGCAAGGGTCGCGATGATGACGCGCGCGCGGGGCTGGAAAAGTTGGCCAAGCGCCTATCTCTTCGACAGGTGCCCGAACGCATCGAGTGCTTCGACATCGCCCACATTTCTGGCACCGATACCGTGGCTTCGATGGTGGTCTTCATAGACGGCGAGCCCGACACCAGCCTGTATCGCAAATTCAAGGTCAAGACCGTGGCGAACAATGACTTCGGAGCCATGTACGAAGTCCTAACGCGTCGCTACAAGCGCGCTATCAAGGGCGACACGGGTTGGGATTTTCCTGATCTTCTGGTCATTGACGGCGGAAAAGGTCAGCTTTCGAGCGGTCTGGCGGCTATCGAGGATCTCGGTATCGAGCTTGGCAGCGAGGCGGGCTTTGATGTCGTGGGCCTGGCTAAGGAGCGCGATGACGCCACCGGCACCGCGCATCCCGATCGCGTCTTCTTGCGCAATAGCAAGGACCCCATCCAGCTCAAGGCACACACCACCGAGCTCTACGTGCTGGCCCGCCTGCGCGATGAAGCCCATCGCTTTGCCAACAGCTTTCACAGACAGCAGCGCAAGAAGCGCTCCCTTAGCTCAGAGATCGACGAGATTCCCGGCATTGGTCCCAAGCGACGCAAGGCCTTGTTGCGGCACTTTGGCAGCGTCAAAGCCATGCGCGCAGCAAGCGTCGAGGACATCGCTCGCGTCGACACCATGACCAAAGCATCGGCGGCACTGGTCGTCGAACATCTAGCTCGATCCGCACAAGGTGCGGGCAAGTAGGTGCATACCAGCGTGCGTTGCTTTTGCTTGCTCCCCTTGTCTGCTCATGAAAGCATTGCCTAATGCGCCTGGTCTTGCTTCTCGCCCTCGGAG
>JAHEAK010000225.1:2188-7837 GCA_024642805.1 Kofleriaceae bacterium
TTCGCTGACACCGCCGACTGTCCCGCCGACATCATCGATCTCGATTGCAATGCCATCCAGACCTTGCCAGAGGGAGAGGAGCAGGTCGGCGAAGTTGCGGTTCATCTCGACGATGGTCGCGGTCTTCCCGACACCCTCGAGCTCTCCGTCGCCAACGCGCAGGCTGGTGTGCTCGCGCAAGTCGGCGATGCCCTGGCAAGCGGCCAGGTCCGGACCTTGGCCGGCGGCACCATCGAGGTCTGTCTCGACATTAGCGTTTCCGGTCAGGGGCCTGCCTTTGAGCAGGTCTGGGAGCTGTCCGCGAGCAGCACCAGCGACCAGGAGTTGAGCTCGGTGAATAGCTTCGTGCGCTTTTTCTAACCTTCTCGCCACCGCTGGCTTGAGCACACGACGACCAGTGTGAGTAGGATGACAGGCCATGGCGCTGGTGCCCGAAGAGCAACACAATCTCGTCTTCGAGAAGGATTGGCGCGAGGCTTCCGGAAGCTTTCGCATGACTCTCGATCAGAACCACGTCGGCGTGACTCGCTTCGACGGCAAGGGCTCGATGGCGGGAACGCGCGCCTTCATTGCTGGACTCGATGAGGGCAACTTGATGATCGGCGCAGCGAGCGACGTGCGCGCCCTTGTCGACTTGTCCAAGCTCGATGGCGTGCCCGTGCGCGCGCAGTTCATGCTCGGCAAGTGGCTCCTGGCCAACAAGCATCGCTTCTATCGGATCGCTGTGTTTGGCGGCAAGCACTGGGAGATGAGCGTGGCGCGTGCCATCGCCAAGATCGCCGGCTTCCAGAACATTGGCTTCTTCGACGAGGAGAATAGCTCTCTGGGTTTCCTCAACGGCTAGCGCGATTGCTGGCCGGAGGAAGGGGCGCCATCAGCTTCGAGCCTGAGCGCGTGCGCTCTACAGGCCCATGAGTTCGGTGACGCGCTTGACCACCGCGGTCTCGTGCGGGCTGATCTTGCCGTCGGCGAGGGTCGCGGCCAGCAGGCCATCGCGCAGTCTCTCTTTGTCTTCGCTCGACATGGTGGCAACCGCCTCTTCGGCGCCCTCGTTCTTGAAGTCTCGAACCAGGGCTCGCTCGTCGCTGGTGAGGCCCATGTCCTCCATGGCTTCTTCGAGGAAGGCTCGTTCCTCATCTTGCATGATGCCATCCGCGGATAGCACCGTGGCGATGACGTGACAAATGGCGAGATAGTTGTGCATGGCGTGCTTTCCTTGCGAGTGGTCGACGCGACTATAACAGACGCTAGGCGCGCAGGCGGGCGCGGGTCTCGCCATCGAGGAGTGGGTAGACATCGCTGCCTCGCTGCACTTCGCCATGCCCTGGCAAGAGCAGGGTCGGGCGATCTGCATCCAGTTGCTGGCGTAACCAGGCGCCGTAGGTCTGCTTGTCTTGCACCGCCAGGCCGGTGAAGGTGCGCCCGATACGCATGCCCTTGGAGGTGCGAGTGGCACGACACACAAGGCCGGCCATGCCGCGCGGATGTGCGGCGAGGTTGAAGAAGGCGTCGCTGACCGCCCACGCGACCCCGAGCTCGGTCTCTACGCGGAGCAAGATTTCGCCGGTTCGCAGGCTCGGCGCTTCCAGCACGCTAGCGTGGGCCGGCAGCAGGGCGCGCAAGGCATCAAGGGACTGGAAGTTCTGGATGGCGCTCTTTTTGGAAAGTCGCTTGGCAGCTTGCGAGGAGCACACGATGGTCGCGTCGGGCCAACGCTCGGCGTAGGAGGCCAGGCCCAGGTGATGGAAGTGATTTGGTGCCACCAGCATGCTCACGGAGCCCAGCTCGGCGATGAGCGTTTGCAATCCGCGCGTGGGACTAAAGAGCGCGAGGCTATCGTCGGTGAGTCGAAGGACGGTCGTGCGCAGACTGAAACCGTTACTCGGCATGAGCTCGGCGCTCCACAGGCCAGCCGCTTGATCGACGCATTCCATGCGAGTCGTGCTCATGAGCGCGGAGACTTGCACGCTCGGCCGCCGCTTTCAATCCGCACGAGAGCTTGCACATCGCAGACGCTCGCGCTTGGCCTCGGAGGCATGGCGGGCGATCAGCCTTTGCGCCGAATCACAGGCGCCGTCCCACGCAGGGGGGGGCGTGTGCCAGTGGCGAGCGTGCGCTGCCAACTAGCGAGTGGCGCCCCTGCCTTGCACAGAATCGAAAATGCAGTGACCCTATGCGCTATGAATCGACTCGCCTCACTTTGCACCCTCGCCTTAGTTGCCGCTTGCGGTGGCAACTCAGCGGACGGTGGCAGCAAGACCACCCCCGACACCACCCCCGACACGCATGTCGATGGTCAGCCAAGCGAAGCGCAACCTCCAGGGCCGGCACCATGGGCTGATTGGAAGAACTTCACCAACGTCTCGCCCGGTCCGTGGATCTCCAAAACTCACGGCGGCCGCTTCGTCGAGATCTACGTCAATGAGATCGGATTGGCGGCCTACAAGTCGAAAGGCGATGCCCTGCCGGTCGGTTCGATCTTGGTCAAACCCTCCTGGGAAAACACCAACGGCGCGCCTGGAGCTGAGGGCCCGATCTTCATCATGCAGAAGATGCCAGCCGGCTTCGCCCCTGATAGCGAGGACTGGCTCTACGCCTTTCAGTGGGCCAACCCGCCCGAGAAATGGGCCGCCAAGATTGGCAAGAACGTCGACTGGCGCTCGCCTTCCGACAAGGTCGAGTACTGCAGCGACTGTCACGATGGCATCGATCGCGGTCTGGGCTTGCCGCCGCAAGAACGCCGCGCCAGTTGGTAGGGCTTGGCTAGCGCCCGCTAGCGCCCCCTAGCACGGGCCCCTTGCCCGCCTGGTCGCCTCGCTAGCCTGCTTTGCCTTGCAGGCCTTCGTTTCCTCGCTCACCTGGCGCCGAGCTGCACAATTCCACTGCGATGTGGTCTGGCCTGGGGGCTTTCGTGCTGGCCAGCTGCGACTTTCGTGTTGCCAATGGTCTCCACTAGGAGCAACCTTGCGCTTCGCGCTCCCCGGCTATCCCTCACAAATTCCTCAACTCCTATGATCCTCCCCCATCGCGGCTGCCCCGTTGAAGCTGGACCGGCTATTGCTAGGTACATGCTTGCAGGTATCTGAAATGATCGGCGAAGTTCTAGGAAATTACCGCATAACGGCCCAGGTCGGTTCTGGCGGTATGGGCATCGTGTACGCGGCCGAGCACCTCTTGCTCGGAAAGCGCGCGGCGATCAAAGTGCTCAAGCCTGATCGATGCGCCTCGCCAGAGATCATCGAGCGCTTCTTCAACGAGGCGCGCGCGGCATCCATGGTCAAAGATCCTGGCATCCCGGAGATCTTCGATTACGGGCGACTTCCCGAAGGCAATGCCTACCTGGTCATGGAGATGCTCGAGGGCCAAACCCTTGGCGACATCCTGCGCGATCGCGGCCGCATCAGCGCCGGTCGTTCCCTCTCCCTCGCTCGTCTCATCGCAGGCACTCTCAAGGCCACGCACGCCGCCGGCATCATCCATCGCGATCTCAAACCAGACAACGTCTTCATCGTTCCTGACGAAGCCATGGCACGCGGTGAGCGCGCCAAGATTCTCGACTTCGGTATCGCAAAGCTTCAGCACAACGACCTGGCCAGCGGTCTGCAAACCGAGACCGGTCGCTTGATGGGCACGCCCTATTACATGTCGCCCGAGCAGTGCCGAGGCCTTGGCAACATCGATCATCGCACCGACATTTACTCGCTCGGCTGCGTGCTCTACCAGATGCTCAGCGGCAGGCCGCCTTTTGCCATGCAGGGCTCAGGAGAGGTCCTAGCGGCCCATATTCACCTGCAGCCAAAACCCGTGCAGCAGGTGGAAAGCTCGATTCCAAACGAACTTGCCGAGCTGACCATGCGCCTGCTCGACAAGGATCCGGCCATGCGTCCGCAGACGATGCAGTCGGTGATCGATTCGCTCAATCAGATTGCTTGCTTCACTGACATGGACACCGGCGAGCCTAGCCTCGGCGTCTCCTCTGACATGGCCTTCGAAGCGGTTCACGACACCGTCGACGATTTTTCCGAGCACAAGAACACCACCACTCTCGAGGCAAGCTCGGGCGAGTACGAGTACCAAAACAGCAACGGGCAGAGCACATGGATGGCCTCGCCAGCCACTAGTGGTTTGCGACGCGTCGCCACGCCGCTCATCCTCTTGCTCGGTCTTGGCTTTGGCGGCTGGGGCGCGTGGACGGTTCTGGACGACAAGTCTTCGCAAGATGAAGAGGCCGCGCGTCCACAGACGAGCGCAGCACTCACAGAGACCAAGGTGCAAGCGCCTGCCGATCCGCCCATCATCGTGCGTGAGCTCGTGGAAGTGCCCGCCGAGCTCAACTACGTGCAGCTGACTGTCGACTCCGATCCACAGGGCGCGCGCGTGTATCGCGTCTCCGATGGTGTCGAGCTCGGTCGCACGCCGACCACCGTCAAGGTTCGCCAGGGCAAGGGCACGATGAGTTTCCTCTTGCGCAAGAGCGGCTATCGCAACGTCAAGATCGACATGCCCGTCGCACAGGACGGCCAGGAGGTGGTCTCCTTCAAGAGCCGCGAGTCGAAACACGGCGACACGCAAGGCCAGCTCGCCGATGGCGAGGAGCCGGAGATCACCGACCTGCCGCCGAGCAACCCTGCCGACGCTGCGGAGAACACTCGCAGCGCTGCAGCCGATCTCTATCCGACCGAGCCCTAAGGGCCGATTTGGTAGCATAAGCGCCTGATATATCAGGGCTTATCTCGGCTGTGCAGACCGGGATAGCGGGATCTCGCCAGGCCTGCTACAACGCGGCCGGATCGAGAGACACGCGTATGAGTAAGGAAGACCTAATTCAGCTACAGGGCGAAGTTGTTCACGTCGGCAAAGGCGGCAACTTTCGAGTCCAATGTGAGAACGGCCATGAGGTTTTGGCCAAGCTTTCGGGTCGTACTCGGCGCTTTCGTATTCGTGTCGTGCTCGGCGATCGCGTGACGGTTGCGGTCTCTCCCTACGATCCAGCGCGCGGCTTCATCGTCTATCGCGAGCGCTAGAGCGAGTCGATCGCAAGCGCGATCGCAAACAAGCTCAGCTCGTGCCGGGTTCCGGATCCACGTCGATGGGTTCGAATCGCGCCAGCTGCGCCTGCGGGCACACGCTGCGATAGCTGCAGCGCTCGCACCAGGCGCTCTCTATGCATCGCGGTCCATCGGCAACTGCTAGCGCGGCCGCCTCGATGTTGGCCAGCACCTTGGGGCGCAGCTCCTCGGCAATTTGCTCGGGGTGCAGTGGTTGCGCCCAGTCGACCTGCGCATTGGTGATCCAGTGGATACCTAGAATCACTTTGCGCACATTACGAAAAACACCTAGAGCGAGAACGGCGTAGCCTTCGAGCTGTTCGACGATCTTGGCGTTGTCGTGGCGCATGCCGGTCTTGTGATCGATGAGAGCCAGGCAGCCATCGCCGTAGCGATAGCCTGCGTCGATCACGCCACGATAGTAGGCATTGCCGGCGTAGAAGGCAGTGGGTGTGCCCTCGCTGTCCATGGCAAGTCGGTGCTCGATGAACTGTCGGCCAACGTGGCGCTTGCGGCGAAAGTCTTCGATACGCTCGAGGAAGACGGGAATGTTCTGGCAGATGCGGCGATGACGATCTTCTTGATCCTTACTGGCCAGCTC
>JAHEAK010000226.1 GCA_024642805.1 Kofleriaceae bacterium
GCATGTCGGAGTCTGTTCGCAGTAGTAGCAGTACCTTGCCTAGCCAAGCTCGAGTGGTCGTGATCGGCGGTGGCATCATCGGATGTTCAGTGGCCTATCACCTGGCGCACATGGGCTGCAAGGATGTCGTCGTGCTCGAGCGCGATCGCCTCACCTCGGGCACCACCTGGCACGCTGCAGGACTCATGGTCACTTTCGGATCGATGTCGGAGACATCCACCGAGATGCGCAAGTACACGCGCGACCTGTACGCCCGCCTCGAAGCGGAAACCGGCCAAGCGACTGGCTTTCGCCCCATTGGCTTCATCGAGGTCGCCGCCGACAAGGACCGCCTTGAAGAGTATAGGCGCGTATCGGCATTCAATCGCCTGTGCGGCGTCGATGTCCACGAGATTTCCGCGGGCGAGGTCAAAGAGCTCTTCCCCATCGCCGAGACCAGCGATGTCTTGGCCGGCTTCTACGTCAAGGAGGACGGTCGCGTCGATCCAGTCGACGTCACCATGGCTCTTGCCAAGGGCGCTCGCATGCAGGGCGTCAAGATCATGGAAGGCACACCGGCGACTGGCCTTCTGCGCAAGGGCAACACGGTGACCGGCGTCAGGACCGAGCAGGGCGACATCCAGGCCGAGTTCGTCGTCAACTGCGCGGGCATGTGGGCGCGCGAGCTTGGCGAACAAGCCGGCGTCAACATTCCGCTACAGGCAGCCGAGCACTACTACCTCATCACCGACAAGGTGCCCGGCATTCAAAGCTCGTGGCCGGTTCTGGAGGCTCCGGGCTCGCATGCCTACTTTCGCGAAGAGGTCGGCGGTCTGATGGTCGGTCTCTTCGAGCCAGCCTGCGCGCCGTGGAGTGTGGGCGGCATTCCCAAGGATTTCTCCTTTGGCAGCATCCCGCCCGACTGGGATCGCATGGGCCCCTATCTCGAGACCGCCATGAAGCGCGTGCCCATCTCCATGGAAGTGGGCGTGAAGAAGTTCTTCTGTGGACCGGAGAGCTTCACCCCGGATCTGCAACCCATCGTTGGCGAGGCGCCCGAGCTGCGCAACTACTTCGTCGCGGCCGGTCTCAACTCCATCGGCATTCTCACCGGTGGTGGCATGGGTCGCGTCCTCGCGCACTGGATCTTGAACGGTCGCGCCGACGTCGACATCACCGGCTTCAACATCGATCGCTTGCATCCGTACCAGAGCACGCCCCGCTATCGGGCGGCACGCACGGTCGAGTCGCTCGGCATGGTCTATCAATGTCACTACCCGACTCGCTCGATGCAGACCGCGCGCGGCGTCAAGACCTCGGCCTTGCACGATCGCCTGGCCAAGCGCGGGGCCTACTTTCGCGAGGTAAGCGGCTGGGAAGGGCCCGATTGGTACGCACCGGAGGGCGTCGAGCCACGAGTAGAAAAACACTCATGGCAACGCGAAAACTGGTTTCCCTACTGGCAAGAGGAGCATCGCGCCGCGCGCGAGGGCGTGATTCTGATGGACATGAGCTTCATGGCCAAGTTCACGGTCAAGGGCGCCGACGCGGGACGCCTGCTCAACTTCATCTCCGGCAACGATGTCGATGGCCAAGCTGGCCTCATCACCTATACCCAGTGGCTCAACGAGGGCGGCACTCTCGAGGCCGATCTCACTGTCACCAAGCTCTCTGATGATGACTTCTTCGTGGTCGCCTCTGATACCGCGCATCGGCACGTACACACCTGGATGCAGCGCCACTGTCAGGACCACATGGACGTGCAGATCGAAGACGTCACCAGCGCCTACGCGCAGATCAACATCCAAGGGCCGCTCTCGCGCAAGCTCATGCAGAAGGTCAGCGATTTCGACTTTTCGAACGAGGCCTTCGGCTTCCGAGCGGCGGCGACCATTGCCATCGGCTACGCCAAGCTCTTGTGCGTGCGCATCACCTACCTGGGCGAGCTTGGCTATGAGCTCTATGTCCCGGTCGAACAGGCACCGGGAGTGTACGACTGCATCGTCGCCGCCGGTGAAGAGTTTGGTTTGCGTCACGCCGGCCTCAAGGCGCTGGCCAGCTTGCGCTTGGAAAAGGCCTACCGCGACTACGGCCATGACATCGACAACACCGACTCACCCATCGATGCGGGTCTTGGCTTTGCGCTCGATTGGAACAAGCCTGGTGGCTTTTTGGGCAAAGACGCGGCCTTGCGCAAAAAGCAGGAAGGCAGCTTACGGCGACGCATGCTCCAGGTCTTGCTACTGGATCCTGAGCCCCTGATGTTTCACGGCGAAATCGTCAGACGAAATGGCCAAGCGCTTGGCTATGTTAGAGCGGCGTCCTACGGCCACACCCTGGGCGGCGCAGTGGGTCTGGCCATGTTGCAGGCAGAGGAAGCCATCGATCGAGCCTTCTTGGATTCCGGTGTTTGGGAAGTGGAAATTGCCGGGCAACTGGTACCTGCTCGCGTCTCGCTTCGGCCCCTCTACGATCCCAACATGGAGCGCGTGCGCGCCTAGCGGCAAGCAGCATTAGACAGTGCCAACAACGTACCGACTCGTGCTAGCCTGAAGTGTCTAGTCGAGGAGGACACGCTATGGGTATCGAGAGAACCATTGGTGAGTTTGTCGGCGATAATGAGGTGCCGGTCTTTGACCTCAGCTGCACGGTTGCGCAGGCGATGGCCAGCATGTCGAGTTCGCGCTCGGCGTGCGCCCTGGTTACGCGCGACAAGGAGCTGGCTGGGATCTTTACCGAGCGAGATTTTCTCAATCGAGTCGCCGCCGCTCGGCGCGCGCCCGATTCGACCACGCTTGGCGAGGTGATGACAGCGAGTCCGAATGCACTCAAGATCGACGACTGCATTACCTACGCCGTCAATCTGATGGCCGTCGGCGGTTATCGCAACGTTCCTATCGTCAACGAGGAGGGACGCCCGATCAGCAATCTGAGCGTCTACGACGTAACGAGTCACCTGTCGGCGCTCTTCGCCGAAATGGGTGATGCCGAGGCGGATGAATGGACCGATATCGGAGGGGGGGACTGAGCCATGAATCTCAAAGACGTCGCTGACTATCCCATTCGTAAACTTCGCAGACGCTCGCTCGTGTGCGTCTCGACGGCTACCCCCTTACTCGAGGTGGTCGATCTCATGCATGACAAGAAGCGCGGTGCCATCGCCGTCGTCGATAGCGAGGGCGTTATGGTTGGCATCTTCTCCATTCGCGATCTCATGCGCCGGGTCGATCACACGAACACAAGATGGCACAGCCTGCCGGTGTCGGAGGTAATGACGCCCCGGCCGGTGTGCGTCGCCGAAGACGAGAGTTTGTCGGTGGCCCTCGAGCTGATGGAAGAGGGCGGCTTTCGCCACCTGCCGCGCGTCGACGAGCGCGGTCGCCCAACCGCCATTCTGTCGGTACGAGATGTTCTGGTCTACATCTCTGAGTGCTTCCCCAAGGAGTTCCTCAATCTGCCGGTGGATCCGACCAACACGGCCACGCAGCCCTGGGGTGGCTAGGCGGGCTCTCGAATAGCGTCCCAGCAGGCCTCCTGCGCGGCGTTCGTCAATGCAGGGGTGAGCGCGATGCGACCCTCCCAGTGCGCGCGAAACATCCCAGCAAAGGCTCCGAAGATGAGCTCCATCAGCAGCATCGGCGGCATTCTCTTGAAGCCGCCGAGCTTCTGCGCGCGCTCGACGAAGAGCACACCGAACTGTTTGAGCGAGTTGTCGACCGCACGACTTTCCTCGTCGAGATAGGAGGCGTGGTGGTGCAGCTCGATGAAGGCAAAGGCCTCGGGATGCTCGAAGGCAAAGTCTACCATCGTGTTCCAGATCAAACGGAACTGCTCTCGGGGCTCGGCATCAGCGGGAAAGTCGGTGTAGATGCGCTCGGCGACGGCTAGCTTCCACTTGCGGAAGAGGGCATTGACCAGCGCTTCCTTGTTTTTGAAGTGATGATAAATGGTGCCGGCGGCAACCTTCGCCTCGCGCGCGACCTCGGGAACCGCCGTGCCGTAATAGCCGCGCGTGACGAAGAGACGCAGCGCCGCCTCGAGAATGGCATCGTGCTTCTCGCCGGCGGGCTGTGCGGCTTTGGGCGGCGCTGTCGAGTCTCTGGTCAAGGTTGGGCTTTCGTTTAGTTGCTGCGCTTGCGAGGGCGAGGACGAGCCGCGCCGAGCAAGGCCAAGCCCAGGAACAATAACCCGCCGCTCCCCGAAGTGGAGCCGCCGGTCGAACATCCTGCAGGGCTTTGCGCCTGGTCGTCGGGATGGGTGTCGCTGGACTCCTCCTCGCTCGGGCTCATGGCACCAGGATCGCTATCGCCGGGGTCATCGCTGCCCGGATCGCCTGCGTTCGGATCGGCCAGCGCAAGGCCTTCGGCGAGAGCGTCGTGCATGATGAGGTAGATGGCCGGATCGTACATGGTCTGAAAGTGACCGACGAAGCCATCGCACAGGCCGATGTTGTGAGCGCCTTCGACGATGGAGGTCTGATAGGGCTTGATGTACTCGTCGGTGCAGGTGTAGATGGAGGTCATCGCTACGCTTGCGGGTAGAGGCACACTCTGCACCGCTTGCAGAAACTCGCTGCCAGGGGAGAGATCGTAAAGAGCGGGCCAGTGCGCGAAGGCGGCGGCAAGCGGTGCCTTGGCGATGCCGTTTTGAGGCGACACGAAGGTGACCAGCTTGTCGACATAGGCGTCACCGCCAAGCGATTGCACGTAGTGGCGAGCGATCACGCCGCCCGTGCACTCGGCGAGAATATCGATCGTGTCCTGACCGCTCTCGGCGCGCACCGCTTCGACGACCTCGGCCAGATCGCGAGAGGCTTGAAACAAATCGCCGCTGAGCAGGGCAGGTGGCTCGTAGACCACGGGGCGAAAACCATCACGCTCGAGTCGCACAAAGATCGAGTCGAACCACTCGGCGGGAATGGTCACGCCGGTGACCAGTAAGACCGTGCGGGGCTCGGCCAGGGGCGTGGGACCGGGCTCGATTGTGTTGGTCGCTTCGTGGCGCTCGGCCGCGAACTTGCCCAGGAAGTAGTCGCCCCAGTACTGCGGCGATTTCATGTCGCCGAAGGGGAGATCCAGGGGCAGCTCTTCGCAACTTGCTGCAAAGACGAGGGAAAATACGGTGAGCAGGGAGGCTAGGCGTCGGTTCATGGGGTTCCTTAGGGGGCTGGGAGAGTAGTCGAATGAATGTTCATTCGGTCTGTGTGGCTTAGATATGCCGCCTTTCCCCGTCACCGTCAAGCGATTTGTTTGCAAGCAGGGCTGGCGCCGATCACGGGCGCTCTCCCAGACCGCTTCGCCTCATCGGCCGGCGAAGGCGCGCGACCTACTCGCGGTGCAGGATGGTGACCGCCGTGCCTTCGATCTGCAGCTGAGCACTGACGATTCGATCATTGCCAGCATCGGGGTCGGACTTCTCCATCGCCACCTTCCACTCGCCAGCGGGCAACGGGTAGTCGGTGTTGCCGGCGCTGTTGTAGATGAGCAGGATCTCGGCCCAGCTGTCGTGAACGGCCGCGCCGTCGATGCGATGCACGATGAGGCCAGGACTAGGCGTGTCGCTCTGGATGTTGCTCTTGACCTGCTGCCAGCTGCTCATGCGAAAGGCCGGGTGCTGTTTGCGAATCGCGATAACATCTTCGTAGTAGGCAAGCACGTCGGCATTGTCGAGCTTCCAGCTCCAGGAAATCTGATTGACCTCGTCACCGGAGGCATAGCTGTTCTTGTCACCCTTCTTGTCGCGCATCATCTCGACACCGCCATGCAAGAAGGCAATGCCCTGACTTGTCAGCACGATGCCGTTGGCGAACATCTGGATGCGGCGAAGGTACGCCGAGTCCGCAGCCACGCCAGCCGTCGCCGCCCAGCGCAGAATCTTGTCGCGCAAACACAGGTTGTCGTGGGCAGAGACGTAGTTGATGCTCTGCTCGGGATCCATCGCAAAGCGCTGGTCCCACAAGTCGATGGTGGCCAGTGGGTCATCGATTGCGCGCAGACCGGCCCGACTGCCAGCCACGATGCGGGCCGTGTCGGGGCTTTGGTTGAAGACGTAGCAATCGCCCGGATCGCAGCCACCGCTGTCGTTGCGGCCCTTGAGGGCGTCGCGATACTTGGGGTTGAAGACGCCGACGTGAGCATCCTGAATGCGGCCGATGGTGCCAAGACGGACTCGTGATGCCTCTCGAGGATCGCCCGCATAGCCGTTCCAGGGCTCGCCATAGAGCAGCAGCGTGCGCTCCGGGAATTGCTCGTTTAGGCGTCTGCCCCAGGCACCGAAGTCTTCGTAATCGAAGACGCCCGCCAGGTCGAAGCGAAAGCCATCGATGTTGTACTCCTTGACCCAGTAGGCCAGCGAGTCCTCGATCATGCGCGACACCATCGGCACGCTGGCGTCCAGCGAGTTGCCCGTGCCCGAAAGATCACTTGCTGTGTAGTAGCTGGCCGAGATGTTCTCGAACATCGATTTGGAATGCGTGTGGTTGTAGACCACGTCCATCACCACCCGAATGCCAGCCCGGTGGAAGGCATCGACCATACGCTTGAACTCGCGCGCGCGATTTTCGTAGTCCAGGGGCGTGAGGGAATAGCGCTCTTCGGGTACCGAGAAATTGCGTGGGTCGTAGCCCCAGTTGTAGCAGCTGGTGTCAGCCAGGTCGGCGCAGGATGCAAAGTCGTAGACCGGCATCAGCTGCACGTGGGTAATGCCGAGCTCCTTGAGATGATCGATGCCGGTTGCCAAGCCCGCGTGGCTCGTGCCGCCTTCGACCATGCCCAGGAAGCTTCCGCGCAGTTGCTCGCTGATGCCCGAGTCGCTCGCTATGGTGAAGTCGCGAACGTGGAGCTCGTAGATGATGGCGTCCTCGCGCTGCAAGAGGGGCGGGCGTGGCGACCAACCATCGGCGAGCTCGGTTCGACTCATGTCCATGACGATGCTCTCGTCAGTGTTTGGCTCGACCATCTTGGCGTAGGGGTCGCGTACCTGGCGACCGTCGAGCTCGAAGTGATAGGCGGCAAGTCGATGATCGCCTGGCACGACGACTTGAAAGACATCTGGGCCAAGCGCTGACTCGGGCAGCGGCGCCATGGGGTAGCGCACGCCCTCGAGCGAGACGAAGACCTCGGCGTGATCCGGCGACCAGATGGCGAAGCGGGTCTCCTCCGGGTGGTAATCGGCGCCAAGCAGTGGAACCTCGCTTGGCGGATCGAGCTCACAGGTCTCGGGATCCAGGCAAGGATCCTCGTCGGGCGGCGAGCCAGCCTCGCAGGCCACGAGCCACAGGAAGACCGCGCTGAACAAGGCTGACCTCATTTGCCACGAGCATAGGGCCAGGGCCCGGCGACGCAGCCACAAAGTCGCCGAGGCGGGCGTTGTGATTTTCAACGTGGGCGCAGGACGGGCCGTGAACCGCACAAACCAGAGCTGCCTCTGGTCTGCGCATTGCTCATACCAGGCTCAATCGTGCTCGACCACGCGTCGATCGGGGATGAGCCACATCAACGCGACCAACACGAAGAGACCATCGGAAAGCCAGTGGCTCACGAAGGCAAGCGCGGTCGCCATACTATAGGCGATGAGCGAGACCTTGCCCTTGATGTCCTTGCCGATGCCGCGGGCGAGCTTGGAGTCGCGCCCGTGCTGAGCGACGATAGCGAGTTGCAGGATGGTATAGGCCACGCCGGCCATGATCATCACCACGCCGTAGAGAGCCGTCGGCAAGGGCGCACTGTGGTTCTCTCCCACCCAGCCCGTGACGAAGGGGACCAGCGAGAGCCAGAAGAGCAGGTGCAGGTTGGACCACATGATGGCCACACTGACCCCTTTGGCGGCATGCAAGAGATGGTG
>JAHEAK010000881.1 GCA_024642805.1 Kofleriaceae bacterium
GGCGACCAGAGCTTCGTGGCCAGCGGTGGCCAGGATCTGGCCATCTTCGATCTCGCCAAGGGCCAGCAGATAAGCGTGCCCCTCGACGCCGGCGAATGGGAAGGCTTCTCTGCCATCCCCGGTCGCGAGCGCGAGTTCATTCTCGGCAAAGAGCGCACCGCCACGCGCGACCTCTATCGCATTCAAGTGCAGTAGCGCTGGCCTAGCACGCCGGCACAGCACGCGAGCACAGCCAGGCCCCGGACTCGCCGGGGCTAGCAGCAACCGTGAGTGCTAGAAGAGCTGCAGACTGACGCGAGCCATGACGATTTGGTCGAACATGGTCTTGCCGGTCAAGAAGCCGTCGCGCTGCAGGCGGAAGGTGTAGTCGAAGGAGGCATGCAGCATGGAGGTGAGCGCAGGAAACTTCAGGCCCGCCGTGCCCGAGGCATCGACGAGTAGCTGACTTGCAACGCCACTGCCCGCTCGCGCGCGATCTTGCAGCGGCATCAGCCCGGCGATTTCCGCCTGACCAAAGAGCCAGCGCGCAAAGGTGAGGTTGGCCGAAGCGCCCGCCAGAGGACCGGTCGTGAAGTAATCGTCGACCTCGTTGAGAGTAACGGGTGTGCCGCGCTCCTTACCATCGACCACTAGGAGTCCGTTGGTGAAGCCCTGACGGAAAGCCCAACCAAGTCGTGTCGCCACCGAAAGCTCGAGGAGCTTGAGATCGAGATCGACGGCCTTGAGGTTGCCACCGATCTCCTCTTGCAGGATGAAGGGCGCGAAGGGCTTGGCGACTTCCAAACGCAAATCGTCTGGGTTGGCTTCGCTGCCGAAGCGCAGGTTCTCCACGCTGCCATCGAGGTGGTTGATGCTCACTTGGCCAGCGGTGGCCGTGTCGTCAGCAAGATAGAGGTAGCCCGGAAACACGCGGGTCTTGAGTCCGGCACGCGCGTAGGGACCAACGTATGGATTGTTGATGTTGTAGGCGTAAAGAGCGCTAGCTTCCAGGTAGTCGGTGCTGGCGTTGACACCGGAGGTGGGCGCATCGGTGAGATTGAGCTGCAGCTTGGCATCCACGGTTAGGAAGTTGGCTCCCTTGTCGTAGACCATGCCGAAGTTGCCGAAGACGCCGACCAGCGAGCTAAGACCGTTGGTGCCACCGACGACCGCGCGCTTCTGGTTCATCCACAAGCTGCCGCCGACGTTGAGAGCAAAGCGCACACCGGCGATCTTGATGCCCTCGGGCAGATTGTCAGTGACCACACCCGAACCGCGGAAGGTGCCCGTATCGGCATCGACGACGATGACGAAATCGGTGTCCTGCTCGATGGTAACGGTCGCAAAATCGGTGAGGGTGTCGAAGCTCTCGCCGGCCTTGACGATCTTATAGGTGCCGGGGTTGAGCTCGAAACTGGCAGCTTCTTCGCCGATCGACTCGTTGGCACCTTGGCCACGCGCCACCACTTGCTTGTCGGAGACGCTGAAGATGTCGAACTTGAGATCCTCGTACACGTTGCTGGTCGAGAGCACGTGCACCCGCAGCTCGACGAAGGCTTCGGCGGTGTCGACGACCTCGGCAGGCGCATCGCTCGGTGCGTCTTCGGCGGGCTCGACCGGCACGGGTTGGCGCGCTTCTTCGGGCGCTTCCTCGCCAGGATCGGGCGCCGCCGGCACGTCGGGAGCCGCTGGCACGTCGGGAGCCGCTGGAACCGCTTCGGGCTGCGCAGGATGGGCAGGCTGTGCCCATGCGGGGGCGTCAGCGAACACCAGGAGAGCCAATACGGCACTAACCCCGGCAAAACGGGCGCTTGTTGCTTTGATCTTCATGTTCGACTCCGGGCGACCTATGCGGCCTGTATGAGAACTTCGCGCTGCTTCTTGTTGTCGGGAGCACTTACCACGCCCTCGCGCTCCATGCGCTCGACAAGCTTCGCGGAGCGGTTGTAGCCGACCGAGAGCCGTCGCTGCAAGTAGGACACTGACACGCGCTGTGCTTCGGCCACGATGACAACCGCCTTGTCGTAGAGGTCATCCTGTCCATCGCTCGAGTCGCCGCCGCCACCCTCATCGTCATTGGATTCTTCTTCATCGCGTGGTTTGACGATGTCGAGGTTGTAGACCGGCTTGCCCTGGGTCTTGAGGAACTCGACCACCTTGTGGATCTCGTCTTCATCGA
>JAHEAK010000882.1 GCA_024642805.1 Kofleriaceae bacterium
GGTGATCCTGGCGCAAGCGGTGGCGAATCTTGGTCTTGGCGCGCGAGGTCTTGACTAGCTTGAGCCAGTCCTTGTTGGGTCGCTGCGCAGGGCTGGTGATGATGTCGACGGTGTCGCCGTTGCGCAGCTGATAGCGCAAGGGAACGATGACGCCGTTGACGCGCGCACCGGAGCAGTGGTCGCCGACTTCCGAGTGCACGCTGTAGGCCAGGTCGATGGGGCACGCGCCCTTTGGCAGAGGCTTGACGTCTCCGTTGGGCGTGAAGACGTAGACCTCATCGCCAAAGAGATCCAATTTGACCGATTCGATGAACTCGGTTGGATCTTTGAGGTCGCGCTGGCTCTCCATCATGCGGCGCAGCCAGGCGAGCTTCTGCTCGTCGCCAGCAACCCCGCTCTTGCCCTCTTTGTACTTCCAGTGGGCCGCGATGCCGCACTCGGCAACCTCATTCATCTCGTTGGTGCGGATTTGGATCTCGATGCGCTGACCGCTGGGGCCAATCACCGCCGTGTGCAAGGACTGGTACATGTTGGGCTTTGGCAGCGCGATGTAGTCCTTGAATCGCCCGGGAATGGGCTTCCATTTCGAGTGCGCGATGCCAAGGGCCGCGTAACACTGGCCAATATCCGAGGTCACCACGCGAAAGCCGATGGCGTCGTGGATCTCTTCGAAGGTGCGCCCGGTGCGCTTCATCTTGTTGCGGATGGACCACAGGTGTTTCGCCCTGCCCTTGACCTTGCACTGGATGAGATTGCCTCCCATCTCCTTGCGCAAGAGCTTCTCGACGTCGTCGATGTAGCGCTGGCGCTCTTTGTTGGTCTTGACGACGTCGTTCTTGATTTGCCTGTACTCGTCGGGGTGCAAGTACATGAAGCACAGGTCTTCGAGCTCGACGCGCAGCCACTGAATACCGAGACGGGCCGCTAGTGGCGCGTAGATCTGCATCGTCTCGTTGGAAATCCGCTCCTGTTTGTGGGGCGGCATATGCTGCAGACTGCGCATATTATCGAGTCGATCACAGAACTTCACCAAGATGACGCGTATGTCCTTGGACATGGCCAAGAGCATCTTGCGAAAGTTCTCGGCCTGGCGGTCTTCCCGATCGGAGTAGGGAAGCTTGCCAAGCTTGGTCACGCCGTCGACGAGAAAGGAAATCTCGGTGCCGAACTCTTCGGCCAGCTCTTCGATGGTCATCGCGGTGTCTTCGACGGCATCGTGCAAGAGGCCGGCGCAGACACTGGCAACGTCGAGCTTCAGCTCGGTGATGATGAGCGCGGTGTTGAGAGGATGGGTGACGTAGGGGTCGCCCGACTTGCGAGTCTGTCCCTGGTGCGCCTGGGCGGCGTGCTCATACGCACGGCGCACCAAAGCAAGATCAGCCTCAGGGTGATACTTCTCTATGTTCTCTAAAATCTGCTCGAGGCTGGACATGGCAAGGTACGACCCCTACACAGTAAACCGCCTCGTGCCCCCGGTCCAAGCCGAGTGTGCGATTTGAGCCCCAAGCCCGCACCCGAGCCGCTCCTGATGCCATCGAAGCGACATGAGGGCCGCCCTCTGGGCTGCCATTCGGGGCTGGGATTCGGGTTCGCCAATCGGGGCCGCAAATCGGGGCGGCAATTCGGGTTCGCCAATTCGGGGCGGCAAATCGGGGCGGCAAATCGGGGCGGCAATTCGGGGCCGCAAATCGGGGCGGCAAATCGGGGCGGCAAATCGGGGCGGCACTCGGTCCTAGGCCAGCGGTCCGGGCTAGCGGGCCGCGACCGCCGCGTGGGGCGGGTCGTCGGCAAATTTCCACGTGTATTTGAAGGTTACCCCGGAGCGGGTAAGCGCCAGGGTCATCCAGCGCACGTCGGGACCGAAGATGTCGCGCGCGTAAAAGACAAAATCGCCACGCCCGCGAAAGACCGAGAGGCTGCCAAGGGGCTGACGGTCTCGATAGCCGTCGTCGTTGATCTGGACGATGTCGCCGAAGGCGTTGCGCTGGGTGCTGCGGCGCTCGAAGGACCAGGTCTCGACCAGGTGCTTGGCCTTGACCACGTCAATCGCGGAGGGCGCATAGCGTCGGCCTTTGTCATCGGTTAGCACCGCCTTCCAGGTGTTGATCTTTGTGTAGTCCTTCCACTTGTGTTCGATCTGCACGTGAAAGCGCAAGCG